>WFSD01000109.1 GCA_015486235.1 Anaerolineae bacterium | reverse complement strand
ATTCATTATACTGCGCGTAATGTGACATTGTCAAAATACTATCAATTTGTAGAGCCGGCCGTCTGGCTCGCCTGGTCGGGCCAGACGGCCCGGCCCACTGCGCGTTTTCGTAGGGCAGGGTCGCTGGCCTGCCCCGGCGCGGCGCTCTCGTAACCGTTCCAGCCCGTGAGAAAGCGAAACTCGCTGCTGCCTGACCCATCCATCGGTTAGGCGGGCTTTCGAAGCAAATCGAAAGCCCAAAATCGCTTCAGGGGGGCATTCCCGACGCTTCTGACGCAATCTTCTACTTGCTGTCGGGGTTGATGTGGAGCAATAACTGCTCTGGGGATTCCTGGGGGCCCTATGGGCCCCCAGGAATTGCTTCGTTTTCCCTTAGGCCGGCGGGATTAGTACGGATTCTCGCTTGTCTGTTATAATTACGGCTGGACAGCTCCTCATGCCGAGTACCAACCGGAGTCCAATCAGTGTGGAGGATAGTTAGGCGTGGTCAAGAAACTGTTTTTGTTGTTAGTCGTTACTACAATGGTTCTTTTGAGTGGATGCACGGCCGCTAGGCAGGACACCCATCTGAAAATTGCCGCACTGCCAATCCAGGATACTCTGCCGCTTTACGTGGCACAGCAGAACGGCTATTTCGACTCCGCAGGCATTCAGGTGGAACTGATACCCGTGAAAAGCGCCCAGGAGAGGGACGTTCTGATCCATACCGGAAAGGCCGATGGCGTGATCACCGATTTCATAGCGGTGGGGCTTTCCAACAAAAACGGTGCCCAGATGAAAGTCGTCAGCGTGGCGCTTCAGGCCACCAGGGATACCCCCATCTTTCGGGTGCTGAGCGCTCCCGGATCCAACATGAGGTCGCCAGGCAACTTGAAGGGAGTGCCCATTGGCGTCTCGAAGAACACGATCATTGAGTACCTGACATACAGAATTCTCGAAGCTTCTGGCCTGAAAGACGCCGACATCGCCACCACAGAGGTGAGCGCAATCCCCCTCAGGTTCGAGCTTTTGACGAGAGGTCAGATCAAAGCTGCAACCCTGCCCGACCCACTGGCGCAGGCGGCGATGCACAACGGGGCCAATCTGGTAGCGGACGATTCCGTATGCCCGGGCATCTCCATGAGCGTGCTGGCATTCTCCGTCAGCTCCCTGAAGGAAAAACCGGGCACGGTCAAGAATTTCCTCAAAGCATGGGACATGGCGGTCTCTGAAATCGACACACACCCGGGAAAGTATCAGAACTTGCTCGTCACGAAAGGAAGGGTGCCGAAATCGGTTCAGGGAAGTTACCACATGCCTCCTTTCCCCAAGCCTCATGCTCCGTCGGAGGCTCAAGTGCGAGATGCTGTTTCCTGGATGGTGCAAAAAGGGCTTCTGGGTCACGCTCTTCCGTACCGGGACATGGTGGATGGAAGTTTTCTGCCTGGGAAATAGACACGGAAGTAGCGTTCGGGGTGAGAGTTCATTTGGGATAGAGCAATGACATCCCTCGTTTTCCTCAAATTAGGCGGTTCTCTCATCACAGACAAGGACACGCCGGAGACGCCTCGCCCAGATGTGCTGGCACGCATGTGCAGGGAGATAGCTGGTGCTCTGGACGGAAGTTTTCGGCTCCTGATGGGGCACGGAAGCGGGTCTTTCGGCCATGTGATTGGGTGGAAATACGGGATCCGCTCCGGCGTGCGTGACGCCAGAGGATGGTACGGGTTTGCTGCCACGGCGCGCGTTGCTGCCCGGCTGAACCGTCTGGTCACCGATGCCATGTGGAACGAGGGCGTACCGGCGGTTTCCGTGCAACCATCGGCGTCCGCCCGCTGCCGGGACGGAGCCTTAGTTTCCATGTCCATCGATCTGGTGGAGGCGGCGCTGGCCTACGGCCTGGTGCCCCTGATTTACGGGGATGTGGCCCTGGACGATGTGCGTGGCGGCACCATCATTTCCACGGAGGAGATCTTTGCCTGGCTCGCCCCCCGTCTGAAGCCCGCCTGGATCCTGCTCGCAGGTGAGACCTCGGGCGTCCTCGACCGCAATGGCGACGTGATACCGAGGATAACCCCCGACACGTGGCAGGAGTTTTCGCCCCATGTCGCCGGCTCCCGCAGCGTGGACGTGACCGGAGGAATGCTGAGCAAAGTGCAGACGATGCTGGCGCTGGTACAGGAAGTGCCCGGCCTGCAGGTGCGGATATTCTCCGGCCTGGAGGAAGGTAGCGTCCTGAGGGCGCTCCGGTCGCCGGAGGAGCCTGTTGGCACCTTGATCGGCGTGGAATGACAGGGCGGGGCATCCCAGGGGTGCAGTTTTGGCGAAAGGCTTCGCTCTGGGTGATTTACCCTACTGCCGCCAGTATTGCCTTCCCTTGGCGAAGAATTCCTGCCGTTCTTCCTCGGTCATTTCCGCCAGCAGCACTTTCGTGAGCACGTACCCCTGCTCTTTGATGGCGTAGTAGACACTGTTGATCATGTAGTTCCGCACCGCCTCGGGGATTCCAAGTGACGGTAGTACGAGGGTAAACTGCACTTCTTTCTCCTCGATCTTCACATCTCTGATCATCCCCAAATCCACCAGGGCCATCCTGATTTCAGGATGCTCAACTTTGCTGATTGCTTCGATAACGTCCTGCTCTGTAGCCATCAGTCTCTCCGTTGATTTTCTCTCTTCACGACGCCGTGGAACCGAGGAAGGAGCCACACGGGGAGCAGCCCTGAGATCATTGTCCCTTCGGGGCCATGTTCCTCGCTCTCGATTACGCCACGCTGATGGAAAAGGCTCACCAGGTCACCTCTGGTGTACGGGATGGAGACACTTATCTGCACCAGTTGAGCCTCCAGTGTGCTTTTCAGCCTCTCCCGAAGCTCGTCGAGCCCGATTTTCCTGGCGGCAGAAATGGCAACGCTGTTGGGGAAGGCTTTGGCTACCCGGCGCGCGCCATTTGGATCCGACAGGACGTCGATTTTGTTCAGGGCGACCACCATCGGCTTGTCCGTAACCCCCAGATCCTCCAGCACTTTGCCGACCGCCTCCGCCTGTGCCAGCACGTGGGGATGAGTAATGTCCACCACATGCAGCAGGACATCCGCTTCCTCTACTTCTTCCAGCGTGGCCCGGAACGCCGCCACCAATGTCGGAGGGAGCTTCTGAATGAACCCAACGGTGTCGGTAACCAGGATTTCCCGTCCGCCGGGGAGGGCAATCCTGCGGGTGGTAGGGTCAAGGGTGGCGAATAGCTTGTCTGCGACCAGGACATCCGCATCTGCCAGAGCATTGAGCAGGGTGGATTTGCCCGCGTTGGTGTATCCCACCAGGGCGACCACTGGCAGCACTGCCCGCCGGCGTTGCTGTCTGTGCACCCGGCGCTGCTTCCGTACCTCTTCCAGCTCCTTCTCCAGCCTGGTGATCTGCCGCCGGATGGCACGCCTGTCCACCTCCAGCTGGGTTTCGCCGGGACCTCGCAGGCCCACGCCGGCGGCGGTACGTACCGTCTGGCGGCTCAGGTGTGTCCACCGGCGGGTGAGCCGTGGCAGGCGGTATCGGTACTGAGCAAGCGCGACCTGGAGCGCTCCCTCGCGGGTGTGGGCATGGCGGGCGAAGATATCCAGGATGAGGGTGGTACGATCTATGACTTTCACATGCTCGTTCAGGGCCTCCTCCAGTTCTCGCTGCTGTCGAGGCGGGAGCTCCCTGTCGAAGATGACCACATTGGCATCCGTCAGGGCTACTGCATCCTTCAATTCCTCCAGCTTTCCGGGCCCGATGAGTGTGGCTGGGTGTGGCCTATCCAGCCTCTGGGTGACGCGCCCGACCACCTCCACGTCCGCGGTGCGGGCAAGGACGGCAAGTTCCTCCAGCGAGTCTTCCATGCTGAAGATCTCATCCCCTCCGAACAGATCTACGCCCACCAGGACAGCTCTCTCGTTCGTGGGCGATTGCGGTTTGAACGATTGTGCCAAGTACGTCACCTCCTGTCAGACTCAGTATAACAGAGACGTCGGGAATCTTCAATCCGCCTCGTAGGTTGGGGTCCTCCAAACGCCTCGTCTTTGACTGAGCTACGGGGGCTTCTTGGGGCATGTACGGCCCCCGGAATTTGCCCCGCATTCCCCGGCAAATCAAGGCCCGGGAACGCCCCTGGGAGCCCTCACAGTCGATACAGGGTTTGTGTTGTGGCTTGCCAGGGGTTGACGAGAAGCTCCCGAAAGGCAGGTTAATTCCTGGGAGCCCTACGGGCCCCCAGGAATTACTTCGTTTCCCCCCGAACATTGGTTTTTGACACTTGTTATGCAGATGTTTATAATGTTTGGTGTTGGAGCCCCCGTAGCTCAGCGGACAGAGCAGGAGACTTCAGAATAGGAGCGCCTGCGCAGAAATGCGCAGGATGGATCCCACTGTATGCTGGGAAGCCCTAAAGCCGGGAGAGCCACAACGCAGCCCGCAAGGGCAAACGTGATGGCCGGAAAATCTTTCGGATGCAACAATGGGTGACCAGCAGGGAACTGGCCGTACGAGGTCGGACCCTCAGAGACTATACGTGGGACGCCTAAGGGCACTGCCTATGGCGAAGATATAGTCCGGCCAGCAAGCCGTCGTGGGGGCGGTGGCCGGGGAAATCCCGGTGCTGGATGCTAATCTCTTGGCCGCAGGTTCGAGTCCTGCCGGGGGTGCACAAAAAAGAGGCAGCCTCGTTGAGGCTGCCTCCTCGTCGTGATGCGGCGCTCATCAAACTGGCAACAGTGTCTCCGATGGCTTGCCGTTGAGCACATCTGCGAAAAATGCTTCGAACTCCGGCGCTTCCAATGTCTCCACTTCTACCAGCCTCTGGGCGATGGCGTCGAGCTTGTTTCTGTATGTATTCAGGATCGCTTTTGCACGGTTGTAAGAGCGGTAGACGATCCGTTCCACCTCTTCGTCTATCTCTTTGGCTGTTTCCTCACTGTAATCTCTCTGTTCACCGATCTCTTTGCCCAGGAAGACTAGTTCGTCTTTCCTGCCGAACTGCATCGGGCCCAGGCGCTCGCTCATCCCGTAGACAGTTACCATATTTCGCGCCAGCTTGGTAGCCTTTTCCAGGTCGTCGGCAGCGTCAGTGGTAACATCTCCAAAAACGATTTCCTCCGCCACCCGCCCTCCAAGCATGGCTGCCATCTCTTGCTCGAATTTGTTCTTGCTGTATAGAACTTTATCGTCCTCGGGCAGGCTCATAGTGTACCCCAGAGCCATGCCGCGGGATACGATGCTTATTTTATGTACTGGATCACAGAGTGGGAGCATATGCCTGACAATGGCATGGCCAGACTCGTGGTAGGCGATGATCCGCTTCTCCTCCTGCGATATGATCCTGCTCCTTCGCTCGGGCCCCGCAATCACCCGCTCTATCGCCTCCGTAAGATCCTCCATCCCTATCGCATGCCCTCCACGACGCGCTGCAAGTATCGCCGCCTCGTTCACCAAATTCTCTATGTCCGCCCCAACAAACCCAGGCGTGCTGCGCGCCAGTACCTCCAGATCTACGTCAGGCGCCAGCGGCTTCCCTCGCGTATGTACTTTCAGTATCGCCAACCGCCCACGCATGTCCGGCCTGTCCAGCACCACTCGCCTGTCGAACCGACCAGGCCGCAGCAACGCAGGATCCAAAATGTCAGGCCGGTTCGTGGCTGCAATTACTATCACGCTGGTGTCTGTCTCGAAGCCATCCATCTCTACCAGAATCTGATTCAGCGTTTGTTCCCGCTCGTCATGGGAACCTCCCAAACCAGCACCTCGGTGCCGCCCCACAGCGTCTATCTCGTCTATGAAAATGATACTAGGAGCATTCCTCTTGGCCTGATCAAATAGATCCCGCACCCTGGAAGCGCCCACACCAACGAACATCTCCACAAACTCCGAACCGGAAATGGAAAAGAAAGGCACCTCTGCTT
>WFSD01000108.1 GCA_015486235.1 Anaerolineae bacterium | reverse complement strand
TCCACACTTTCTTCTCTGTCAGGGTCTCCACCTGTTCTATCAGCATTTCCTCGATCAGCTCGAGGATATCATTCGACTCCACGAACGACATCTCCAGGTCGAGCTGGGTGAATTCCGGCTGCCGGTCGGCGCGCAGGTCCTCGTCCCGGAAGCAGCGGGCGATTTGGAAATATTTCTCGTACCCGGCCACCATCAGGAGCTGCTTCAACTGCTGCGGCGACTGGGGGAGGGCGTAGAACTTCCCCGGGTGAAGCCTGCTGGGGACGACGAAATCCCTGGCACCCTCCGGAGTGCTCTTGATCAGGATCGGAGTCTCGATCTCCAGAAAACCGCGGTCGTCCAGGAATTTGCGCATCGCCATCACCGACCGATGGCGCACGATGATGTTCCGTTGCATCCGCCGATGTCGGAGATCGAGGTAGCGGTACCGGAGGCGCAGCGCCTCGTCCACCGGCTTCTCCTCGTTTATCGCAAAGGGAGGCGTCCTGGAAGCGCTCAGCACGACGACCCTATCGGCGTCGACCTCGATGTCGCCGGTGAGAAGGTCCGGGTTCTCCAGCCCTTCTGGTCTTGCCCGGACGGTGCCGAACGTTTGGATAACATATTCTGGACGGGTATCGCTGGCGATTTTGTGAGCTTCCGGCGCTGTGGCAGAATCCACGACCACCTGCACTATCCCCTCACGATCCCGCAAATCGAGGAATATCACACCGCCGTGATCCCTTCGGCGGTGTACCCAGCCGGCCAGCGTGACTTTCTCGCCTGCGTTCTGCAAGCGCAGTTCTCCGCAAGAATGTGTCTTCAGCATTGCAAACCTCCCCTTGCCACGTTTTTTTCTCGCTCTGTGGGGCTTGACCCGCATTATAAACCTCTCATGACGGAGGCGGCAAATCAACCCAAGACAGGGAGAGCGAAGCAATTCCCTGGGGCGCCTTCGGCGTTCGTCAACACCGAACGATCGGCCATACCGGGCTTCGGACGCGTCGAAAGAGCCCCAGAAGCGACTATCAGGCATTCGATTTGCTTCGGAGGCCCGGAAGAGGGATTTTGGAGCAAATCTTGCGGCGCAGAGAAGCCTGCAGAGGTTCTCCGAGAGGAAAGAGAGGGTGAGGCATGTCGCTATGCAGCTCCTATCGGTAAGGGGCCGTGGGCATTGCCCTCAGCTATTCAGGATTTGCTTTGAAAGCCCCGCGACTTGGTATTCTGGGCGGTTAGTACCGCTTTACGAGTTTTCTGTACGCATCGGGGTGGCGGTGCTGGAGTATCTGAGATTCCTCTCGAACACGGCGTACCTCGTCCAGGTCGAAGCGGGCCACGGCGTAGCCCTCCGTTGGCTCGTCCATGGCGGCGAATGGTTCGCCTTTTGGCCCCAGGATGATGCTGTCCCCTCCGAAAGAGTAGCTTGGTTCCTCGCCAATGCGGTTTGCAGCCGCCACGAAGACCCCATTCTCGATAGCCCTGGCCATCAGCAGCGTTCTCCAGGCTGCTTCCTGTCCTGATTCCCAGTTCGCTCCTATGGCTATCAGCGAGGCGCCGTCCAGAACCAGGCTACGCGCTGCCTCGGGGAACATGACATCCCAGCCGATGAGAAGACCTATGGTGCCGAAAGGTGTATCCAGCACAGGAAAGCGGTGCCCTTCCCTGAACGCCATCCTTTCCTCGCCGCGCAGGTGGACTTTTCGGTATCCCCCGCTTACCTCGCCATCCGGCCCGACTAGCACCATGGCATTGTAGATGATGCTTTCGACTTTCTCTTTGAGTACCATCCCAAATGCTATCGAGACGTTCATCTCTGATGCGGTTTGCGCCATGATGTTTACTACAGAACCATCCAGCCTCTCCGCCAGGCGAGGGAAACGGAGCCCGCATTCCCGCCCAGTGGTTGCCAGCTCCGGGAATACGATCAGATCTGTCGGCTGTCTACGGGAGATCTGCAGCGCTTTCTCCCGCATGTTCACGATATTCTCTTCTTGTTCTGCTAATTTCGGAGCCGTCTGCACGACGGCCACGGTTATTTCAGACATGCTTTGCTCCAGGGTCATCAAAGATCTGTGGCTATACGGTCCACTCCGTTGCCGAACTCTAGAATATCTTCCCCAACACGAACCCCACGATGCTCGTTACCAGAGCTCCCCACAACGCAGGCCAGAAACCCGAGACCTGAAATCCGGAACCGGTCATGCTGGCAGAAATCTTGAAGAGGAAAGCATTGATTATTAGGTAGAACAGCCCAAACGTCAGTATGATGAAAGGAAACGAGATTATTTTCAGCGGTATGCCCAGGATCGTGTTCATGATGCCGAATATGATTGCCATAGCCAGGAGACCGACTACTCCTTTGTAGGAGATGCCGGGCACCACGCTCGCTGCAACCCAGAGTGCAACAGCGTTTATGATCAATTTCATCAGCAATTTGTGGATCATCGTCCCTCCAGTCAGAGTTGGAATCTGCTGCTGGCACGGACTACTTTTTGTTTGTAGTCCGTCACGTACCTCATCAGCTTTTCTCGTAATTGTTTCCACTCGTCGCTTTGCAGAATCTTGGACATTGTGTCCAGATCCTCGGCTACGCCGCCGGTAAGCATCTGCGGCCCCTTGCCGTACATGGTGTACCATGCCTCAGTGGGCTGTATGCCCAGGCGCATCAGGCCCGGAGCAAACTCACGCACTATAAACTCGAAATAAGCCTGCTCTTTCCCTTCTCGTATGTTCCAGCTCATCAGAAGCTTTACCATTTTCGTCGCCTCTCCGTCGAGACGTTCTCGGTCTCAACGGATAACATAATACCAGACTATCCGGTTTACAGCAAGGGATACCGGCCTCCGGTGATTACACACGACATCCCATGGTAGAAATGGGCCTTGAAGGCAAATCGAAAGCCCATGCTGCCTCCGAGGCTTTTTCGGCGTGCCTGAGAGGAGACTTTTCCGTTGTCACTTCGGAGAGCGGAGCGATGGGAGCGCGAGCTATCAGCCGCCAGTGCTTTTGCAGGTGGATAGCCTCCCGCTCCTAACCGACATCTGAGGAGGGAGCCGGGGTAGCGGGGCCAAAAACAGGCTGGCACGGTCTGCCCCGCGTTACCTGAGCCTGCGTCTTCTCCACAAGTGGAACGAAATGTCACAGAATGGGCAGCACGAGCACGTCTATGATTGGCCTGCGTTGGGTCTCCTGGTAGACGTGTTGCGCCACCGCTTCCTGCACAGCCCCGGCGATCGCCTTGAGCGATTTTCCAGGACCAAGTGCGTCCAGCGTTTCTGTGATCTTTTTCTTGATTCCTCGACCCAGGCTGTCGTCTGCCGTCATACACGCGAATCCGTGCGAGGCTATCCTCGGTTCTCCCACGGTCTTTCCAAGGTATCTGTCCCACGAGAGCGCTATCGTGATGTAGCCATGTTGCGAAAGCTGTCGTCTTTCCTCTAACACCCGCGCCCCTATGTCCCCGATACCTCTGCCGTCCACGAAGACATATCCTCCCGGGGTCCTGCCCTCGACCCGCAGCTCGTTCTCGTCGAGGGATAGCACAGTGCCATTCTCGACCACGAAGATGTGGTCTTCTGGGATACCGAGAGACGCCGCAAGGCGCGCATGTGCTTTGAGGTGTCTGAGTTCTCCATGCACTGGCACGAAATACTCTGGCTTCGTCAGGGAAAGTAAGAGCTTTTGTTCCTCCTGGCTGGCATGTCCAGAAACGTGAACCTGCGCCAAAGGCGGGTAGATCACCTCGGCTCCACGCTGGAAGAGCTGGTTGATGAGCTTGCTGACCTCTTCTTCGTTGCCGGGGATAGGCATGGCGGAGATGACCACTGTGTCGCCTGGCTGGATTTCTATTTCCTTGTGCTCTCCCCTGGCTATCCTGGCCAGAGCCGCCTCAGGCTGGCCCTGAGCTCCGGTAGCAATAAGCACCACTTTCTCTGGAGGATACTTGTTGATGGTGTTCGAACGCACCAGCACGCCCTTGGGTATCTCAAGATACCCGAGCTGCCTGGCCACGCGCACGCTTTCCAGCATGCTGTACCCGACCAAAGCGACTTTGCGCCCATGACGGTGCGCCACTTCTGTTATCTGCTGTATGCGGGAGAGGAGAGAAGCAAAAGTGGTGACGATGACCCGGCCTTTTGCAGTCCGTATTATCCGGTCGAAAGCCTCCTCCACCACCTGTTCCGAGGGGGTGAACCCAGCCCTTTCCGCGCCTGTGGAGTCTGCCATCAGTATGCGGATACCTTCTGCCCCGAGCTGCCCGATTCTGGAAAGGTCTGGCCCGCTGCCCTGCACTGGAGTGTATTCGAATTTGAAATCGCCAGAGTGGAAAATCCTCCCCATGGGCGTGTCAATCGAGAGGCCAACTCCGTCAGGGACAGAGTGGCTCACCGCCACGAATTCCACCTGGAACGGCCCTACGGTAAACCTCTCACGTGCATTTATGACAACCTTCGTCACTGACTTGCGAAGTTTGTGCCGCTTTAGCTTGTTTTCCACCAGTCCCATTGTCAGGGGGGTGGCGTAAAGAGGGACATTGATCTGTTTCATGAGGAACGGGAGTGCCCCTATGTGATCCTCATGTCCATGGGTCAGTACAATGCCTCTGACCATTGCCTCTTTGCCCCGGAGGTATCCCCAATCGGGGATGACCAGGTCTATCCCTAGCATGTCGTGCTCCGGGAACATGATCCCGGCATCCACGATCATAATGTTGCGGCCGTATTCGAAAACTGTCATGTTCTTTCCTATTTCCCCCAGGCCGCCCAGGGGGATGATTTTCAACTGCTGTACCATCTTTGTAAAAACCTTCCTTGTAAAGTAAAGTCGTATGTGATCGATATTGACGGCTTTATGCTCGTCGCTCAGCGTCCTCGGGATGACAGAGGAAAAGCAGAACAACATCCTGGCGTATCACGTACGTCCATTATAAATCCTATTGCTAGCCATAGCAACATGCACGGCTTTTCTGCACAGGGACTTCGAAGCAAATCAAGAGCACGAAATCGCTTCAGGGGCATTCTCGACGCTTCTGAAGCGATCCGCTACTTGCCGATGGGGTTGATGTAGAGCGATAGCGGTTCTGGGGATTCCTGGGGGCCCTACGGGCCCCCAGGAATTGCTCCGTTTTCCCTGCGCAGGCGGTTTTTTGTAACGTGCCGTTTCGCTGGTACAATATCCTGGAGGGGAAAGAGATGTTCAAGATCGTTAGCTTCAATATCAGGTTTGGGCTTGCGGATGACGGGCCGAACTCCTGGACCAATCGCCGTGGCCTTGTCGCCTCTGTGTTGAGGAATCTGTCGCCCGATTTGGTCGGGCTTCAGGAAGCGTTGGATTTCCAGCTTGCCGACCTTGCACCGCTGCTCCCTGAGCACAGGATAGACGGAAACCACGGGGACGAGGATGGTGTGTGGCGCAACTGTTGCGCTCTTCTCTACCGCCCGGACAAATGGCGTCTCCTGGATGTGCAGACTTTCTGGCTTAGCGAGACCCCGGATGTACATAGCAAGTCATGGGATAGCAAGTGGCCCAGGCGATGTACCGTCGGCAGGTATCGATGCATGGAGAACGACAGAGAATTGTGGCATTTCAACACCCACCTGGACTTCGAGGAGCCTGCGCAGATAAATGGTGTGGCGGTTATCTGGAAGAAAGTGATGGAGTGGACGGGTGGTGACTCGGTCATCCTGACTGGCGATTTCAACACGTTCCCCGAATCCCGCGTGTGGAAATTCCTCGTGGGTCGGGAGGAATACATGGGGCTAAGCCCCGATTTCGGCGACGCCTGGAGCGCTATCCATGGTGCAGAGAGGGTTTCCACCTACAGTGGGTACGGGCGTGTGAGCTGTAAAGACAGGGTGGACTGGATTCTGTACAGGGGCAACATCCGGGCTGTGGATTCCTACGTGGTTGTTCCACCTTCCGGTGGTCCGTATCCATCCGATCATTTCCCCGTGGTGGCAGAGATGGAGTGGATCGTATGACAGACGGATGGCACGCAGAACGTCCTACGACGTTGATCCTGGTGCGGCATGGGCAGAGCGATGGAAATGCCAGGCACATTTTCCAGGGGCAGCTGGATATGCCCCTTACCGATCTTGGGCGGAAGCAGGCGGAGGCGCTGGCGGAACATCTTATGTCCAGGCAGATCTCGGTCATGTACACAAGCGATTTGTCGCGTGCAATGGAAACGGCGAGAATCGTAGGTAAGAAGCTCGGCCTGGAACCAATCGTAGATTCAAGGCTCAGGGAGATAGACCTTGGCGGTTGGAGCGGCCTGACCAGGGATCAGGTCATAGCCAGGTACCCGGAAGAATGGGAAGCCTGGGGCCGTGGCATGGACATAGGCCATGCAGGCGGCGAGAGTTTTGAGCGATTCTGGGCACGAGTGCGAGGGTTCATCGAGGACGTTCTGGAAAGACATCCGGGGGAGACCATCCTGGCAGTGGCCCACGGAGGTGTATCGCGGATTCTGGCCAGCAAGCTCCTGGGGCTGGGACTCCGGGAGATGTTCACCCGCCTTGCTCCCTCGTTGAACACCGGCATCACGGAAGCCAGATTTTGCGAAGGCAGGGCTGAACTGGTGGCGTGGATGGACGGGACCCACCTGGAAAAACCGCGTCTTCCTGGGACCACAACCACGTGGTACAGAGGATAATGGGAAAAGTCACCATGAGCGGTAGCTCGCCGCATGGACGGTGATGTCGTAGAGCGGGCTATCAGCCTGCTTGGGGCGCATGCTGTACCCCCATCACCCTTAGCCCTCTCCTTCCCCGACATCGGGGATGGGAAAAACTACCCCAAGTGGGGCAAGTGCTGTACCTGTCCAGCGGAGATCAGCGTTTGTTTGCGTTGACTGCGTTCTATTTTCGGGACAGGTTGTCGGAAAAACGTAGGGAAACCGTAGGGAAAGCGTCCTGCAAGCCAAGCCAGTGTGGGTTATACTGAATGTAGTTGGTGGGATTGGGCAGGTGCAAATTTCTTCTTCTCCTCCTTTTTTGATAGGAGCGGGGCCTGAAAAGGCCCCGCCCAC
>WFSD01000107.1 GCA_015486235.1 Anaerolineae bacterium | reverse complement strand
GGGTGCACCTGCTGGCTTCGTGATGGGTTACTGCGTGCTGTTACCTGCATACGAAAAGCCGTGATGGAGCATGAAACATGAAAAACGGAGGGAGAGCAATGGCCACACCACACGATATCGCCCAGCTGGCCCAGCAGGCGGTGGATGTCCTGAAGCCATACCTGCCCGTGCTGGCGACGAGCGCTGCCGCGGCTGCGGGCAAGGAAGTCCCCGACGCGGTGAAGAGTCTGTGGCATTCCATCTCGGAACGCCTCTCCCGACGTGAGGCGGGGCGGGAGGCGTTGGACGACATTGCCGCCCGGCCGGATGATCCTGCCTACCTTACGGTGTTCCTGGTGCAGGTGCGGAAGGCGCTGGAGTGGGACGACGCGTTCCTACGCGAGCTTCGGCGGCTGCTGGAAGCTGCGAAGCCGGATACACATTACCAGGCCACGCTAACCGGGTCCGGCGCAATTGCCCAGGGCCCAGGCGCGAAGGCGGTGGGCGAGCGAGGTGTGCTGATTGAGGGAGATGTGAAGGGCAGCGTCATCGTGACGGGGGATGAGAATGAGGTTAAAGGTTAAGGGTCAAAAGGCGGGGGGGGAGGAGGGCAGCCTATGGATGAACGCCAGGTTTGTGAGGAGATGGAGAAGATCGCTCAGGATATCAAGCGGCTGGAGGAACTTCGTGACCAGGGAGTGATGCCGGCCGACTTGGCAGAGAGGAGTATCGCGGCTCTGCGGCAGCGGTTGCTCATTTACCAGGCGCAATTGCAGGGGAGTGGCGCGATTGCGCAGGGCAAGGGTGCCAAGGCGGTGGGCAAGGGAGGTGCCCTCATTGAAGGAAATGTATACTACGGCACCCCACCAACGGACGAAAAGGAAGCCCTGCAGATATACCTGCGGGTGCTCAGGCAGCGTACCTCCACCTTACCCTTGCGAGGTAGAGATGTGCGGACGGCAGATGCTTCCGCTGCCCAGCGGCCGCTCTCCTTGGCGAACGTTTACGTCGCCCTGGATACCACGACAACCGTCCGTGAGGTTGTCCAGCGTGAAGAGGAAGGGCTCTTTGGAAGAGAAGAGCGCACTCGCCCTTTGTCCGCCCTGGAAGCCGTGCTTCGCCACCCGGCGGTCGTGATTCTGGGGGATCCGGGCAGTGGTAAGACGACCTTTCTGAATTTTCTGGTGTACTGCCTGAGCAGCCATGCCCTGGAACCTGACAAGGATTGGCTGGACTATCTTCCTGGATGGCCGGAGGATGAGGCAGACGTTGTGCCTCTTCTGCTCCTGCTACGGGATCTGGCGCGTTCTTACGCTGACAACCTTCCCCAACAGCCTGCTCCCGAACATCTATGGCGGTTCATCGAGCAGCGTCTGCGGAGCCAGAATCTCTCCTTCTTTGCCGTCCTTCTACAGCGTCTCCTGGAACAGGGCAAGGTGCTTGTGCTCCTGGACGGCCTGGATGAAGTGCCCACACCGGAGCAGCGCCTCTTTGTGCGGGATGCCGTCCAGGCCTTTCGATTGCGTTATCCACACAATCGCTACGCCATTACTTGTCGCGTTCGCTCCTATCAGCCGCCTGTTGAGGAAGGACGACCGGATCTGCGCCTGCGGGATGGCCTCTCGAATGTCCTGCTGCCCACCTACGAACTGGCACCTTTTGACGAGCCCAAGATCGATGCTTTCATCGAAGCCTGGTACGGGGAACTGGTGCGGGCAGGCTCGGTCAGGGAAGAGGAGCGGCCATCGTTGGTGAGGAGCCTGAAGGCAGCCGTACGGCGTAAGGATATCCGCCGATTGGCCCCCAATCCGCTGCTCTTGACGGTGATGGCCCTGGTGCACGCTCATGAGGGGGAGTTGCCGGGGTCACGTGCCCTTTTGTACGAGAAAGCCATAGACATGCTCCTCTGGCGTTGGGAGCAGATGAAAATGGGGGGTGAGCGGACGCCGGAGTTACGCCGGCTGCTGGATGAGGCTGGGCGTCAGGACATGGACCTGAAGCGCGTACTGTGGCAGGAGGCCTACGAAGCCCAGGCCCAGGTCCGCGGTGACGGGGACGAGGTAGTGGCGGACATCGCTGAAGAGCGCTTGCTCAAGGCATTGGCTCGCCTGAAGCGTGATGGGAGCGAAAAAGGCGACCTCAACTGGGCTGCCCAAGTCATTGAGGTGATAAAGCAACGGGCGGGGTTGTTGCTGGAACGGGAGCCAGGGGTATTTGCCTTTCCTCATCGCACGTTTCAGGAGTATCTGGCCGGGGCCCATCTGGCCTCTCAAGCCACGTTTGCTGAGGAGGCTAAGGAACTGGCTCGCCGGGGGTGGGAGGTATGGCGAGAAGTGATTCTGTACGCGGTAGGACGGCTGGTATATGTATCAGGGGATATGGCAAAGCCCCTGTTGTTGGTGGGGGAGTTGTGTCCTGGACGGGAGGAGGACAGCGAGGATGCGTGGTGGTTGGCATGGCTGGCCGGTGACGTGTTGCTTGAGATAGGACTGCAGAGGGTAGGCGATAGTGCGCTGGGTGAGGACCTGCTGGAACGGGTACGCGACAGGTTAGTATCCCTACTTCAAAAAGGACGGCTAACTCCTCGGCAGCGGGCAGATGCGGGGAATACCCTGGCCAAATTGGGCGACCCGCGCTTCGACCCCGACTACTGGTATCTTCCCCGAGAACCTCTGCTGGGCTTTGTGCCCATCCCTGAAGGGGAGTTCATTATGGGGAGCGATCCGAAGAAGGACCCTCAAGCTGTGAGCGATGAGCAACCGCAGCATAGCTTGTCCCTTCTTGCCTACTACATCGGCCGTTACCCGGTGACTGTGGCCCAGTTCCGGGCGTTCGTCAAACCAAGTAAGTACAAACCGCGAGACAAGGACAGTCTTCGGGGTGTTGACACTCATCCCGTGGTGTGGGTGGCTTGGTACGATGCCTTGGCATACGCCCGCTGGCTTGACGAGCGCTTGCGGAAGCTAGCTCCGAAGAGACTAAAAGAGGCCCAGAGTGAGGTGGAGCAAGACTTCTGGCGTGGTTTGGCAGAACGTCGTTATCATGTTACCCTACCCAGCGAGGCTGAATGGGAGAAGGCCACCAGGGGAGGTGTAGAGATACCTGAGCATCCGTTCGAGAGCGGGGACGGGTGCTTGGCAGGCTTGGTCGAGAATCCCGACCCCGACCGTATCTATCCCTGGGGGAACGAGCCGGATCCCAACCGTGCCAATTACGACCAGACAGGCATCGTCACGACAAGCGCAGTGGGCTGTTTCCCGGGCGGAGAAAGCCCTTACGGGGTGGAGGAGATGAGCGGGAACGTATGGGAGTGGACACGGAGTCTGTGGGGGAGGGAATGGGGGAAGCCTGACTACAGCTATCCTTACGAGCCAATGGATGGTCGGGAAAACCTGGACGCGTCGTCAAGTGTCGACCGGGTGTTGCGCGGCGGCTCGTTCGTCAATGATGTTAGGAACGTGCGTTGTGTCGTCCGTGACGGGGGCAGTCCGAGCGGCAGGAGCAGGGTCGACGGTTTTCGTGTGGTTGTCTCCCCATTTGGCACTGATCGCTGAACCCACTGGCCACTGGACCACTGAAAGGGGGAATCCAGAGGGGGCATGCTCCCTCTGGTTTTTTCGCGTTTCGCGCGGCCGGCAAGCCAAACGATGACACCCGACCGCCGCTGTTGCAGCAACTTGCCATGCGGTGTGCACATCAGGCACGGCTATCGGGAAAAGCGTCCGTGCCCACGCTCCGGGCAGCATCCCACAGTTGGCGGTCGTACGTCGCTATCGTATCCTCTCAGCCCCTGAGCCAAGGCGACGTCCTTGGCTTTGGTCGGGAGGAACTCCGTTATCTGGACGCGCACCAGACTCTCCCAGTCGCTGCGGAAAGCTTCCAGAGCCAACACGACCTCATCCGTGACGGAGTCATACAGGCAAATTTCTGGCGGAGATGGTGTGTAGTACGCCGGATGATTTGAGGTGCCACCGGCTTCCTATTCCCCTCAGCCTATAGCCTTTGACAACAACGCTTTCTGGTTTCACTCATGCCTGATAATCCCCCCACATAGTGTGCATTGTGTTGCGTCTTTGTCCCATTTTTGCTACAATTTCCGCCGAAAACAGGCCCGTAACGGCCGGAAATCTCGCACCATAACTTTCCAGGGTGCAAAAATCTCACAACATAATCTGCCGAGGAGCCAGGATGGACAAAAGGCACATTGAGGAATGGATCGAAGACCTGGAACGCCAGGGAAAGAGCCCCCACACCCTGAATGCCTACCGCCGCGGCGTGGAGCACTTCGCCGAATGGAATCGCACCACTTACGGTGAGGAGTTCGACCCTTCGGAGGTCATCCCCAGGGATGTGCGGGACTGGCTGGCGTTCCAGCAAACGGTGGAGAAAGCGAAGCCCGCCACCATCTCCCTCAGGAGAGTCGCCTTGGGGAAGTTCTTCCGGTGGGCCGTGAAACAGGGGGGCGCCAGAACCAACCCTGTGGAAGAGTCTCCGTCCATCCGGTGGGACAGGAACAGCAGGAAGCCAAAAGCTCTGTCTGAACAGGACGTGAGGAAGTTTCTCCGTGCGGTCCATGCAGAGGCCAACCTGAGGGACATTGCCATGGTGGAAGTACTGCTGGGGACCGGCGTGAGGGTGTCGGAGCTTCTGGCGCTGAAGGTGGGAGATGTGGAGGTGAGGCAGCGTTCCGGCTCTCTGACGGTGCGCCGGGGAAAGATGGCGAACTTCCGCCGGATACCGTTGACT
>WFSD01000106.1 GCA_015486235.1 Anaerolineae bacterium | reverse complement strand
AGTCCTCAATCCCTCCACAAGCAACGAATCCATTTCCGGGTTGGTATATCCCCACACATTGTAGTTCCCCTTGGAGTAATACGTACGTCTGAGATAGAAATCCGGATCAGGTACCATTGCCTGCGCATACGCCGAAAGCTTCATATCACGGGCGGTCATATGCTTCTCTATGGCACTCCAATCCATGACCCTGACGTCAACTTTAATCCCCACCTGCTTCAACATGGCCTGGATTGCTTCGGCCATTGGCTGAAGCCCGGGTCTCTGGGGGTATGTGTACAGAGTAACGCTGAATTTCTCACCTCCCTTCTCCAGTATCCCGTCTCCATCAACGTCCTTCCATCCAGCATCAGCAAGCAGCTCCTTCGCTTTCTCAGGATCGTAAGCATACCCCTTGAGCTTCTTGTTGCTCCATGCCATGGAAGGCATCACCGGGCCGATGGCAGGAGCGGCAGCGCCGTGTAATGTTTTCTCGCTTATCACGGTGCGATCGATCGCGTAGCTTATCGCCTTCCTCACACGCACGTCCTCATACGGCGTGCCCGCGAGCTTGCCGAAGGTTAGCTGGTAAACACGAGCGGTGGGGTGCACTTCCACCTTCAGGCCTGGAGTCGCCTTCAGTCGTTCGATGTCACTGTATGGGACATCGCAGGTGAAGTCCACCTCCCCCTTTTCCACAGCCATAGAACGAGATGCTGGATCCGGGATCCCTCTTATTATGATTTTCTCGAGCTTCGGCTTCGTTCCCCAGTAGGCATCGTTCCTAACCAGATAGAGTGTACCTGTCGCCGTGTCCCACTTCTCGAGCTTGAAGGGCCCTGTTCCTATCGGTTTGGTGATAATGCCCTTTTTGTCCATTTCAGAAGATTTGCTCACTATCGCCGTGCTTGGGTATTCCAATGATGCCGGGAAGGCAGCGTATGGCTCCTCCGTTGTAAACAGCAACGTGTATTTATCGAGAACCTTTATTGACTTGATCTTGGTCAAAGCCTTTACCGAGGGATTTACCTTCAATGTCCTCTCGAGGGACCACTTTACAGCGTCGGCGGTTAGCTCGCTTCCATCGTGGAATTTCACACCCTGCCTCAGCACAAACTTCCACTGTGTGTCACTCATCCGCTGCCAGGACTTGGCCAGTTCCGGCTTGAGGGAGAAGTCCGGATTGGCCCCGACCAGGGTTTCCACGATCATTGCTTTTTCTTTGACCGTGGTTCCGCGCTTGGCCGGATCGACACCACGGATGGCCCACATCTCACCCACGACAAGCACATTCTTCGTCTTTTTTGCCTTCGGCGCACAGCTTGCCACAAGTGTTGCCAGCAAGACCAGGAGAACCGTAACCTTGACGATGCCGAGCTTTTTCGTCCTGTACATTGTTCATACCCCTTTCCTGTCTAAACTCGATGCTAAACTAAGAAAACGAACGATACGAACCGATACTCCGACGACAACTAAGTGATTCAACCGGATGTCAAGGGCAACAACGTGTTTTAAGTGGAGGACTCCGGCCCACTCCCCACCTGACAAACTTAGCAGGCTTCGGCGCGCCAGGAGGGCCAGCCCGGGGAGGGAAGCATAGCACCTCCTCGCCTTTAGAAACTGAAAACCATCCGCCGTCACGGGCAAGAGAAGCAATCAAGGTCAACTCCCTCTCTGTAGCAACTTTCCTTTCCCTACTGAGATTCCCGACCCATCGAGCACGTAGTATTCGGCGCCAGCGCATTCCAGGCAGATGGGCTTGCCATTTTTCACCCTGGCCCTCGTCTCCATGACATTCTCCCCGCAGACGGAGCAACGCACTGAAGCGAATATAGGGGCAAGAGGCGGAACCTCGACTTTCACATGCTTGACAGTGAAGACTTCATCCTCTGGCAGCTTTAGCTGGTCGAATGAGCTCTCAGCCCAGAGCTCCATCAGCTTCTCACGCTCGGCCTGAGTTGTCTCCTCGTGCTTGACGACGATCTTCTCGAACAGAGCACTGGCCTCAGGGTACCTGGTGCTAAAGCCATCTATGTACTCGGCCTTGAGGGCAACACGAACTGCAGGGCCTCCTCTTTGGGCGATCGTTACAGCTGTCTTGCCCAGATCCCTGTAAATAAGACCGTTGTTGCCGAAGGTGCAGCCGGTCACCATTTGAACCCCATCGCTGAAACAGTTGTTGGTCTCCACGATGGCCACCAATTCCTCCATTCCTGTGCTCTGCTCGGCTCTCAAAGCTTTCAGGGCAATGTAGCTTGCCCTGACGCCGAGGGCGAGATAGGGGCAGAAATGGCCATGGAGTTCACCTGCCTTCTTGAGCAGTCCTTCCAGATCTCCTTTGCTGATGAGATCTTCGATTTCTTTCCTTGGATTCATGACTCTTGTCATTCTCTGATCTCCTTTGCAACATAGGTCGCCGTACGAGATATATCCGAGGATGCCGCTGTGTTCTGCATATCAGCTATGTACATATTTCCTCTGCTGCATTTGATAGCATATGCAAATATTTGCAACAGCAAAAGATAAAAAGGCGCTACTTCTTATTGGTTGCCTGTGTCTGCGTGTTCGTTAACCTCCTCGTGGTCTACAACTATCGCATAGTCCGTGGATTGCCAGGTGCTTTATCTCTGCCTGGAAGCCGTAGCGCTCCAAAAGCAGTTTTCTCAGTGGATCCAGGATATCGTCCCCAACTTCGATGATCGTCCCACAACGGTCACAGACCAGGTGGTGGTGCATGCCGCGGGCCGCCAGTTCGTAAATTACGTGCCCCTCTCCCAGGTCGGAGCGCGTTACCACGCCCGCGCTTTCCAGCCACTCCAGAATCCGGTAAATCGTGGACAAATTGACCTGGGGATTGTGAGCCTGTACCTGGTCGTATATCTCACTGGCGCTGATGTGGCCGTCGGTCTCACACAGGATCTCCAGGACGCGCCTCCGCTGGGGCGTGATGCGGGACCTCTGTTCTCGCAGTTTACCAAGTATCTTCTCGCAATCTGGCTTTACCACACCCGCACCTATTTTCGTGCATAAAGTAGCATCTGCAGAGAGTCGCAACGTGGGAACGGCTATGATTATACTTTTTCTCTACGGAAAGTGCAAATTTGAATGGGACAGGGGACATACGAGTCGCCCCCGATCTCCTTTACTCCCCCTAAGCCATAGCTGGTTGGTCTAACTGCTTCAGGTTGACGGCCTTCTTTGCTTCGGGAGCCGCATTGTAGCCGAGTGTGTTTTTATGTGCGACAATGCGGCCCCGAGTCACACACTTGGATGAAGGGCACAGACATACTCTCGAGCCGTGGCGTGTCAGCTATGGTGGCAGCGCTGTCCTGTGCAGAGCAGGCTATCACGCTCCTTATTTCAAGCGCTCTGGCCATATTTTTCGATGACTTCCCTCAGGTCACTGACTTTCTCCACCAACGGTGATGCAGGGGTCATATTAAGGAGTGGGCCTACATCTGGTTCGAAATCCAGTAAAGTCTCGTCGAAGGGAAGGTAATGTATGGTAGTGAATAGGCCAGAAGGGATTTTGCTATTCGCTTTCTGTACGTCTCTCTCGCCACGCACACGGTTTACAACTAAGTGTATGTATGGGATACCCAACTGGTTGGCCAGTTGGGCAGAATGGAAAGCTACCTGCATAGCGTTAAATGTGGCATCGGTCATGATCACCGCCTGGCGGAAACCCTGGGCCAGCGCCCTGCCAAAGTGCTCCACCCCTGCCTGGGTATCCATCAGGATCACCTCTCCCTCTCGCAGGTTGATGTATTTCACAACGGCATCCAGAAGCGCATTTTCCGGGCAGAGGCATCCTGTCGCGGCCTGTACCACGGTGCCCATAATCAACATGCTAACGCCGTCGGGCCCTTCCACGCCGAACCGGTTCACGACATCACTTACATTCGGGTTTATGCGTAGCATGAGCCCCCATCCCTCCCCGGGCCTGGCTCCCGTTTTCTCTTCGACGTAGTCCAGATTTTTGGTCAACGGCACGATTTTGTCCGATTGCTCTGCCT
>WFSD01000105.1 GCA_015486235.1 Anaerolineae bacterium | reverse complement strand
GCATGTCTGATAGCCGAAAGCCAGCAGGCACCTGTGAAATCAGGCTATCCGCTCACATCATGCCGGAGCATAGCCTCACCTCACTGCTTCCCCTCCAGATCGGATATCATTTTCTCCAGGGCAGGCTTGTCCTTTTCTGGCGCAAACCGCAGTGCTGCCTGGGCATATCGCAGCGCTGTGGCGTAGTCGCGTTTCTGCTCGTAAAGCACGGCCAGATTACGCAGCACCTCCGAATTGCGGGGCGAAAGTTTGTATGCTTTCAGATTGGCCTCTATCGCCTTATCCAGTTTACCCGCGCGGGCGTAAGCAAACCCCATAGCAACGTAAGCAGAAACAGAAGGCTTTAGTTTCGCAGCGCGGGCGTACATCTCCGCTGCTTTGTCCCATTCCTGCCCGGTACGATACCAGTCTCCCAGAAGCAGATACGTCTGGTCGAATTTCTTGTCCAGTGCCAGTGAACTCTGATATGCCTCGAATGCTTTCTGCCTGTCCCCCATCATCAGGTAAACCAGGCCAATCTCATTCCGCAGGTGTGCCGCATGGGGGCTAAGCATGATAGCTTTCTTGTAGTACTGGAGCGATTCCTCCAGGTATTCCCTTTTCTTCGCCGGGTTCTTCTCTACCTCTGCACGCGTTCTGTACAGCCGAGCCAGGTTGGCGGTGTGGTCCGTGTTGAGAGGGTTCAGTTGCTGAGCCTTCAAAAGGGAGGACTCCGCTTTGTCGAACCACTCCTCGCGGATTCTCTCGTCCTTAGCCGCTTTCGCTTTCTCCATCTCGGCGCGCCCGAGAAAAAGGTAGTAGAAATCCTCTTTGCCACCGGTTTTGTCTATAGCCTTCCTGTAGAGGATTATGGCCGCATCCCACTGGTGGGCGTTGTCGTACCCCTGTGCCTGTTTGTAGTATTCATCCGCCTGGATCGGAGCAAGATTGGTCTGCACCGCAAGGACTATCGCAGCAACCAGAAACAAAGCACCCATAAGAGGCGATATGAAGCCTCCGGCGGCCCATCTCTGTGCCCTGTGGTGCACTTCCCACCAGATGGCAAAGGATATCAGGAAAACGAACAGGAAAATCACTATGAAAGCGGTGTTGATGGTGAACTTCATCACCTGGTCAGCAAGCGATTCGAATGCACTCAGGCCACTGGGAGCACGAAACGACGCCAACGACGCCAGTCCAGCCGCATGAGCCAGAGCAAATACCCAGAAAAAGAGGAAAGTGATCACAAAGTAAATGCCAGCGGATTCAATCCCGTCGGACAAGGACGCCAGATGCAAACCATCCCTGAGATGATGCACCACGGCCAACACCCCTGCAATGATCCAGGTGAAGACCATAAGCCAGAATATCCCCAGGCCGAAAACGGGTTTGTTTTTCACAAGCCTGGTCGTGAAAGAGAAGCGGATTATGTTCCAGGCGCTTGTGTACCGTTGCCCGTTGGTCGTGAAATCGTATGCCAATATCACCAGGATAAAAGCAGCCACAAAGGATAGTGTTAAAATCAAAGCCCATTTGCTGGGATTGGATTTCAGAACACGCTGCTCTCTGGCAGGAGACGTGCGGCGTTTGCCCTTTCGACGCCGCCGAGACGTCGGTTGCCGCTGTTCCTCCTCGACTTTCGGCACAACAGTTTTTCCTTCCTGAGTACCCGATATATCCCGCCACCGTGTACCCACGACCACCAGCAACGCGGCGAGAATCCAGAAATAAGTCCTGGTGGCGCCTATCGCAATACCAAAATGGATTTCAATGTAATGGGCTACCAGTGCCGCCAGCAAAGCACTGAGGAGCAACTGCTGTTCACCGCTCACATTGCTTTCTCTGCCTCCTCCGGGCATATGGGAGAGAGAAACCCACGTGGCGTATAGAATGAATGCGATGATGTAGCCAGCCGGTATGCCGACCCCCAGAAACTCCGGCCTGCCGAGTCCCACGGGGATCAGGAACCCAAGAAGACCGCCAACCACCAGAAACGTTATGAAAATGTATTCGTCTTTCCTTTCCTCTATCAATCCCATCCACTTGAGAACAAAGTAGAAAACGCTGGCGAAAAGGATCGTCTCGGCGAGAAAGCCGAAAAGGCCAGTGGTCACCAGAGCGTCGAAAGTCTCGTTGTGAGCCCTGTCGGGGGAGGCGTTACGTTTCTCTACGTGCGCCAGGTCTGGAGGATAGAACGGGTTATAAGCTACCCACATTGCTTCGGGACCATAACCTATGAGAGGACGGATGAAATTCCAACGGTCTGTGCGACCATCGGGATATTTCAGCGGAGCATGAGGTTCTACCAGCTTGACGGCACCTTCCCAGATCAGTACGCGCACCCTCCCTGTGCCATGTTCTGTCTGGAAGACCTCTCCTAATCGACCGAAGTACGGCATCTCTCGGAGCGGTTCCAGGGGAGAACCCGGAATATTGAGAACCACCAGAAAAATGGCACCCGCCGCAGCAAAGGCCAGCCATCCCAGCCAGGCATGAGAGAGGAATTTCCTCAGGCCGCCGACAGTGTCGGCCCTGCTTCCCCATTTCCTCAGGGATATAAAACCCACCAGCCCGAACAGATAGATCCCACCCATCCAGCCAAGCCATGGGCCTCGGCTCTTGGTGTAGATAATCGCCAGAGACTGCACTGCCAATATGAAGAGAAGCACTCCCGCACGAATCGATTCGATCATGCTGGAGTCATCAGACATCAGTTTGGAGACAGATCGGACGAGAAGCGCCAGCGTCACAAAGAACGCCATTATCAGGTAAGCAGCCAGAAAGATGGCATTGCCTGCATTCGCTGCCACCCTGGTGACCACATCGCCTCCCCAGGGAAGCGAATCAAGCCTGTGGTGTTGCACCACGCCGTACAAAGCTATGGGGAGGCTGGTTACGGTGATGGTCCAGAGAATACGTTCCATCTGCTGCCGTCGCCTGAGAAAAAGGAGCACCGCGGCAAACATAATCATGTATGAGAGAAAGGAGTAAGTTCCCTGGAGCCGCTGATAAGACCCCCATATGCTAATCCTGGGCGTAACGGAGAAGAGTGTGCTGAGCAGATACGCTGCGAGGATCAACAGCGCCGGTGGCACCAGAGGGGTATGCCAGGCCCTGGACCACCATGGCTCCTCCCGCTCGCGTCTGCCAGACTCGCCGCCAAACCACCCTTCGAGCCATACCAGGATGGCCACAGCCACCATCGACAGAGCGATGGAGCGCACCATTGAGATTTTGTCCGGCTCGAACACCCGGCTGGAATACACATTGAAGAAAAGTGGAGCCACGATCAAAGCAGCCAGCCAGCCGCTCTCCAGGAAAGATATGCCCCATAGCTTGAGCTTGGTCGACATGGAAGACTCCTTCTCAGACATGTGCTACATTCGATTGGGGCATACGCCCCTGCCAGGGGTCTATTTTACAACTTTCGGAGCTTCATTTCAATATTCGGCAATGGATCGGGGGTCCGAAGCAAATGGTAGCGCTCAAAACTGTTGGGGTGGAGCAGCTCCTTGGCCCTCACCCATCCCAACCTCCCTCTCCCACGCCGGTCGGCGGGGGAGGGGTCGCCGGGCGGCTTTCGTCTCCCCCCTAACAGACCTGGGGGTTCCTGGGGCCTGCGGGCCCGCAGGAACCGCCTCGCTTTCTCCCTTCATGTAACTTGCAGCGTGCGCTGGAGGCTGATATAATCAAGTGCAAGATTCAATCGCAATGCAGCCGATCCAGTACCACACATCTTGCTCGTACCGTTTCCGGCGATCGAACGACATACCAGATCTGCGAGAGAGCGACCAAGGGGAAAACGCCTATTTGCCGAAACAGCTGTGTCTGGGGCGAGCCATGTCCACACCCTGAGACACCATGAGCATTCGGGCATAGTCGAGTGGTAAGTCGCACGAGAGTTTTTATGGGTGGATTCCAACCCCCACCAAGACATGGCCTTTCACGTTTCAACAGGGATGTGAAAACTCTGTCAACAAAGCTACTATGTAAGCTTCAGAGGTCATGCTGTCATTGAAAGCATAACCCGACCAAACGGAGCTGGAGAATGGGGAAATTGGTCCAGATGCTTTTTGTGGGCCGCAAGAGCCCGTACTTCCAGATGATAGAAAAAGAAATAGGCGATGAATGGCGCCTTCTCAGGGCCGTCAGCGAAAAGGGTGCGAGCCGCATAGCGGGGGTGGTGCCACTGGATGTAGCTGTCGTGGATGGGACATCGCCGCGGGTCAACGCAGAAAAAATCGTGGCCATACTCCGCAAACTATGTCCTACCCTGAGCCTGGTCGTGATCGCTCAGAAACGCAGCGATGACGTATTGGACCCTCCGGGCGCATATATCCTAGAATATCCGTTTTCCCATGAAGATTTGCTACGAGTTGTCCGACGCGCAGGCTCACAGAAAGTAGACGCCGGGCCTTTCACTCTTGATTTGAACGCACATGCACTGGAAACCCCAACAGGCTTTGTTCACCTGACTCCGAAAGAGACAAATTTGTTGATGCTTCTCTTTCGGAACGCAGGCAGGACACTGAGCCGCAAAGAGATAATGCAAAACACCTGGGAGACGGACTACATGGAAGACGTGCGGACATTGTACGTGCACATTCGCTGGCTAAGGAGCAAGCTAGAGCCCGACCCGTCCCACCCCAGATACATCCTCACAGTAAGAGGGATAGGGTATCGCTTCAACCCCAATGGCAAAGTCTGACAAACCAGCGCGACAACAACGCCGTTGTTCCGATCCCTTTCCATACGAGCGTGAATATGTCCCGCTGGGCTTCTGAACTTTATTGCAGCGCTCAAAACGGTTGGGGTGGAGCAGCTCCTTTGCCCTCACCCACCCCCAGTCCCTCCCTCTCCCACCGGCGTGGGCGAGGGAGGGACCGTCGGGCGGCTGCTTGTGAACGTCAGCGCCTTCCGAACGGAGGAAAAGCCATGTTGGACCGCAGAGCGGACTATCACGCTCACGCACGCATCACATGGTGGAACACAACAGAACGGACAGAGCGCGTTTGAAGAAAAACCGCTCCCAGGTGACTTCCTTGTCTAAGCCGATCTGAGCGGGCTAACACCCCGCTCTACAAAATGCTCCGCCGCAGGCAGCCAGGGCGATGGGTGAGGGCAAAAAGGCTTTCTTCGCCTCCTTACAAGGCAAGCCCATCCCACTACTTTTGAGCGCCACCAACCTTATTGCAGGCTGCGAGAGAGAACAGCATTACAGCGGGGCAAGCATCCCTGGATATGAACAAGCGCTACGAACACACCTGCATCCAAGGATGTGGGCCCTGCAGACAATGTTTCTGCGGACTCACACG
>WFSD01000104.1 GCA_015486235.1 Anaerolineae bacterium | reverse complement strand
GTAGAAGTGCGCCCCCGTGGTGGAATTGGTATACACGGCAGGTTGAGGGCCTGTGCCCATAAGGGCGTGCCCGTTCGAGTCGGGCCGGGGGCATAACCCGCCCCTTCAGGGGGCGGGTTTTTCTATTGGAGCAGACGCTATGCCAGACCATGACGTTTACGCAAGGTTCTACGACGCCGAATACGGCGACGAAATGGATGATCTGGCGCTTTACGTGGGGTTCGCCGAGCGGATGGGCGGGCCAGTGCTGGAGCTGGCATGCGGCACTGGCAGGCTTCTCATTCCACTGGCGAAAGCTGGCTACGAGATGACAGGCGTCGATATCTCCGCCGACATGCTCCAGCGTGCCCGCGAGAAAGCAACCCTGGCAGGGGTGCTCGACCGGATAACACTGATCCAGGGCGATATCCGGACTTTCGAAGCTCCCAGAGAATACTCCATGGCATTCGTCGCGGTCAGCTCTTTCATGGTCTTTACTACAACCAGGGCCATTATGGATGCCCTGAGGAATGTCCGCAAACACCTGCGCTCCGGCGGCATTTTCGTCATAGACCTCTTCAACCCTGACCCACGCTTGCTGCTGGAGGGAGACGGCAGGCTGATCCTACAGAAGGAATGGCGTGAGGGGGACGGCACTCTGGTACAGAAATTCGTCGTGCGCCGGACGGATTTCGCCACCCAGATTCAGCGGGTCGAATTCGTCTACGACCTGACCCACCCCAATGGCTGTCTGGAACGGCTTGTGCACCCTGTGGAACTTCGCTACCTCTGGAGGAACGAGGGAGAGCTTCTGCTGGAGAGAGCAGGGTACGTGGTCGAGGCGGTCTACGGTTCCTACGACCTGGAACCCTACGAAGATGGATCTCCCAGTCTGATTTTCGTGGCGCGCGCCGCATGACGGGGAACCATCCCACGCCCGCCGACGTCTGAATCAGCGAAAGGCGCAAGAGCAACAAACGCCTGTTCGCCGATTCAGACCCACCACCCTGGCAGCGGCATCGGGCCGAAAGGGAAAAAGGAGGACCGAAAAATGAAATGGGTAAAGTGGTTTTCGGGATTGCTGGTTTTCATCATGCTGCTCTCGCTGGTCGCGTGCGGCGGGGGCAAGGCCAAACCGGAGGCAAATGAGATGGCAGTGATTACCCCACAGAAGGCACCCGGCGGCATCGGCGCTCCGAAAGCGGAGGCCGCGGGAGAAGGCACCCAGATCACCGTGTACAACGACAACACGGCTCTGGTGAACGATCACCGCACCATAGACCTGAAAAAAGGGGACAACGAGGTGCGGTTCAGCAACGTGACTGCCCAGATCGACCCCACCAGTGTCCGATTCTCTTCGCTGACGGACCCGGAGAACACGCTAGTCCTGGAGCAGAATTTCGAATACGACCTGGTGAACACTCAGAAACTCCTGGAGAAATTCGTTGACGAGACGATCCAGGTTGTCACGAAGGACGGGACGACACACCAGGGCAAGTTGTTGGGCAGCTCCGGCGGGATCATCCTGCAGCAGAAGGACGGCAGCACCCTGGTAATCCAGAGCGACGATGTGCGAGAACTGAGCTTCCCTTCGCTGCCTGAGGGCCTGATCACCAAACCGACCCTCATGTGGCTCCTGGAAGCAGGGCAGTCAGGGCCTCACGACGTGAAGGTTTCTTACCTGACGAGAGGAATGAACTGGCAGGCAGACTATGTCCTGGCCCTCTCCCCGGACGATTCCAAAGCCGACCTGACCGGCTGGGTCTCCGTGGACAACAAATCCGGGGCCACGTTCAAGGACACTCACCTGAAACTGGTCGCCGGTTCCCTGCACCGGGTTCAGCCCACCCCGGCACCACGGGCGTTGCTGCGGGAGGAGAAGGCGCTAGCCGCGCCGACAGAGCAGGTGCAGGAACGGGCCATCTTCGAGTACCATCTCTACGACGTGAAGCGGCCGGTGACGCTGAAGGACAACCAGACCAAGCAGATCGAATTCGTCACGGCCAGCGAGGTTCCGGTGGAGAAATGGTTCGTCCTGGACAGCGGCAGGAGCTACATCTGGCAGGGCAACAAGCAGCAGGGCAACGTGCAGGTCCAGATCAGATTCAAGAATGACGCCGATGCAGGCTTGGGCATCCCGCTTCCCAAAGGGAAAGTACGGATCTACAAGGAAGACACCGATGGGAGTCAGCAGTTCGTCGGCGAGGACGCCATAAGCCATACCCCAAAGGATGAAGAGATTTCCCTGACCGTGGGGAAGGCGTTCGACGTGGTGGGGGAGCGGACGATGACCAGCCACAAGAGCCTGGGCGAGCGTTCCCGCCAGGAGAGCTGGAAGATCACGCTGCGAAACCACAAGGATAATGCGGTGACAATCCATGTGATCGAACACCCTGGCAAGTGGGCCGAGTGGGAGGTGGTCAAGGAGAGCCAGAAACACGAGAAGCTGGACGCAGGCACCATGGAATACCTGGTGGAGGTCCCGGCCAATGGCGAGGCGACGGTTACCTACACCATCATCTTCAGGTGGTGAAAAAAGCCACCGCTCTGGCCGGACGATTGCTTCCCCGTCTCCCCTTATAATCCCTCTTTCCCCGGGAGCGCACCGTGAATGACTCGACGAAGGGCGGCCTGCAGGCCGCCCTCTTGTTTATGAAAAGTCGTAAAGTCCTCTCCGCAATTATGCTGTTGACCGGCGGGTTCGAGCTACGCTATAATTGCAAAGACCCGTTCGGGGCAGTGCCCATGGGATACCAGCGGCCATCAGTCGGATGTCGGGAGGGAGTACCATGGCCGAATCTGTGGATTGTTTTGTAGCACGAACGAGGAGGGCAAGTGAATGAGTAAGCCGAACTGGAAGGCTGTGGGAGCACTGATTTCATTGCTTCTTGCGATTGTTACGTTGATGGCGGTCCGGGGGTATCATATGGCGGTTGCAGAACATGGGCCGGAACTCTCTCCGGGGATAGACCGCCTACCGAATGCTCCTAAGCCAGGGATTTACGTGTTCGAGGACTACAACAACCTGGATCCAAATACCTACCCGATAGTTGGCGGGCATATGGACACCACGTGGGAGAAACTGGAACCTCAACCTGGCGTCTTCGATTGGAGCTTCCTGGATTCCTGGATAGAGACAGAGGCAAGCAAAGGGAAGCCTGTCGCCATTGGGATAGACACATACCGAGGACTTTGCTGTGGTGGCGATGTCACTCCACGCTGGGTATACGAGAAACACCCCAACGCTGAGCTAATCCTTCCAGACAACTGGCACCTCCCCAAGTACTGGGATCAGGACTACCTGGACGAATACGGGCGCTTCCTGAAAGCTGTGGGTGAGCATCTGGGGGATGACCCGCGTGTGGCATGGATCGAGATAGGGGTTGGCCTTTATGGCGAAACCACGCCTGCAGAGGCCGAATTCTCCGACGAGATGGCCCAGGCCGGACTCACTTCCGACCTTTGGGTGCAGACTGTCAACCGTATCACCGACCTGTACCTGGAGGCGTTTCCCAGAAAGCCTCTGCTCCTGCAGTTTGCCCCGGTTTTCAAAGATATCTCGGAGCGAAAAAGGTTTACTGATTATGCGGCAGAACATGGCGTTGGGCTGAAGCATGACGGGCTGCGCGCCGACGCCGATGCGTTGGTCGTAGACGATCCGAGCAAAAGCTACTACAAAAGCGGTCAATATGATCCCTTCATCACCTGGGGCGACAAGGTTGCCATTGGGTGGGAGGGATACGATTACCTCACCCCAGGCGTAACGGGAACTTATTGGGGCCTGCTCACGGCATTGCACCTGCATTCCGATTACCTGGTGCTTTCCTCGGATATCATCGGCGATCCGAACCGTTGGGATGACCTCAAGTTTGCAAATGCTCACCTGGGCAGGACGGTTTATAACACTCCGGACGTGTGGGTTGCCCTCCGGGAGACAGAGTATAGCTGGTTCCCCCTGCGGGGCAACTACAGCTTCTACCTCTACCAGAATGACGACGTCCCGGGCGGCAAGAGTGTCCCATTGTGGAACGTGGGTTCTGCCAAGGAAGGGCGCTACGCCCGCCGAACCGACGAGGCCACTGGGAATCGCTATCTCTACTTCGACATAGACGATCGATACTTGTATGAGGCTCACACCCCGGTTACCATTACCGTCACGTATTACGACAAAGGAGAGGACACCTGGTCGCTACAGTACGACGCCTATGGCAACGCGTACAAGACTGCTGGAGTCGTCCACAAGCACAACACCCTCACGTGGAAAAAAGCCGTTTTCCATCTTACCGATGCTCGTTTTGCCAATTCTCTGCCGGGCGGCGGCGACCACCCAGGCAGCGATTTTCGTATCTGGAGTCGCCAGGATGGAGACGAGATAATACACATGGTGATGGTGAGCAAAGGCCCGGCACCCTCGCCCACGCCGACCGCTACTCCGACCACCGGACCAACCATGACCCCCACGCCTACCCCATCCAGCCCTGTCGTGGTGCTTCAGCAAGGCCTCAACGGGTACTCCGGTGCAGAGGATACTTACATCAGCCAGGGCTCTCCTGGCCTCAATTTCGGCAATGCGGGCCAGCTTCTGCTTACCGAGTACAACGAGTCACCTTCCGCGGTAACACTCCTCCGGTTCCGAAATATCCCTGCACCTCCTCCAGGCACCACCTTGGAAAGGGCGGAACTGAAGCTACGAGTGTCCTCTAGAACCAACGCCAGTCCCATCTATGGCAGGGTTTACGGGATGACAGTTCCATGGAAGGAAGACGAAGCCAATTGGCATGACGCTTACAATGGCCATCCATGGGATGCCCCCGGCGCTTCTGGGAGCGGAGACCATGATCCAGAGTACGAAAATCAGATATTCTTTTTCTCCTCCGACGGTTGGGGAGAGGAAGACATCACTGGCCTGGTGCGCCGCTGGATGGACGACCCATCCGAGAACTACGGCATGGTGATCCAGCCCTATAGCCGGAAAAATGTGACTTACAGACTCGCCAGCTCCGATTCGTCGGATCGGTGGGCACGGCCGCAGATCGTCCTTTACTACGGGCCGGCGAACCCCCCGACCCCGACCCAGACGCCCACACCGTCGGTTACCCCCACTCCCACGCCCACGCCGATGCCCACCACGGTTTCCTACCGGCAGGGAGCGGATGGCTATGATGGCGAGGGGGATACGACTATCTCCCAGTGGGCACAGAATGCCAACTATGGCAACTCCACAGTCGTCAGTGTGCGTTCAAAGGGGGTGACCTACACTTTGATCCACTTCGATCTTCCGGACGTACCAGCGGGTTCCCAGGTGCTCTCTGCCACACTAAGGCTGTACCTCACAGCAAGAAGCAATACCCAGGGGATGACTCTGAACGTGTACCGCCTCCTCCGCCCATGGAAAGAGATGGAGGCAACATGGCTTCAGGCCTCCAATGGAGACCCCTGGCAATCACCTGGTGCCTCCGGAAGCAGCGATAGGGATGCTGCTCTGGTCGGGAGCATAGCACTGGGGAACACCGGGAAGTTCTATGAAGTGAACATAACCCCCGCTGCTGCCGTCTGGGGAGCCAGTCCTGATCAGAATTTTGGTCTGCTCCTCGCCGGAGAATCCAAAGGCAGCGTGGAATATTATTTCGATAGCGGCGATACGGGGAGTGCATTACTCCGGCCGGAGCTCGCCCTGACCTACATCCCTGGGAATGGTCAGGCACCTACGCCCACCACCGCGCCCATGCCCACAAGCATGCCGACCCGCACTCCTACGCCTACCCAAACGCCGACGGCGGGCCCTCCGATCGCCACTGCCACACCCC
>WFSD01000103.1 GCA_015486235.1 Anaerolineae bacterium | reverse complement strand
GGGTGCCAGCGCCTGGGCCAGGGAACCGGCGTATCGGCCCAGTCCCGCCCGCCTGTGTACAGCAGCGGACACGTCCACGTAGAACTTGCCGTCAGGCGCCTTTGGCATTTTCCTCCCTGTAAGGCACGCTCCCCTGGAGCTCGGCGATTTTTTCGAGGAAGTCGCTGGAAAGTGGGACGGGTCTGTGGTTCGTATAATCGAAGGATACCTGGACGCTGTAGCCGCTCGCGACCAGCCTGCCGGTTTTCACTTCCTCGATCCGGTACTCGAATTTGAAGCTTTTGTTCCCTACCTCGGCCGCGCGGGTGCCGACGATAAGTTTCTCGCCCAGGAAAGAGGGCGAGTGATAGAGACATTTCACTTCGGCAACCACAAAGCTGAAGGCTTCCGGCTTTATCCCCTTGCCCTCGGTTGCCGCTTTGAAATAAGCTACACGCCCTTCCTCGAAGTAAGTCAGGTATACGGCGTTGTTCACATGTCCCATGGCGTCCAGGTCCCTGAACCGGACGACGATGTCGGTGGTGATAGGGTAGCCTTCCACTGATCTCTCTCCTCGTTGCCTGTGGCTCAACCGCTTTCCTCTCCCATTTTCTGCACGAATCTTTTGAAACTCCGTTCGAATTTCCGGCGGGTGAGCATCACCCTGGCGTTGCATTTAAGGCACCGGAGGCCGATGTCGGCGCCAACCCGGGTCACCTCCCATTCGTAACTCCCGCATGGGTGTGGTTTGCGCAGGCGCACGATATCCCCCACATGCACTTCAATTGGTTCCATGGGCATACCTCCTCGCTTACTGGCGTTACCACCGTCTCGATGCTATCATTGACAGCAGTCGAGACATAGGCCCATCCGTTGGCATAGTATAGCGGTAGAAACCGAACTCATCAAGTCGGAAAGGCGGGGGAGATGCGTAAGCTTCTGATAGCCACACACAATCGCGGAAAGGTCAGGGAATACAGGAGACTGCTGGAGGGTTTGCCTTTCGATGTAGTCTACCTGGACGAACTAGGGATAAACGATTCGGTGGAAGAAACTGGCGAGACTTTTGCCGAGAATGCCATCTCTAAGGCTTTGGCCTACGCTCGCATGACGGGTCTCCTGACCTGGGCGGATGATTCCGGCCTCGTGGTAGACGCCCTGGGAGGCGCTCCCGGTGTTCGTTCCGCAAGATATGCCGGCCCAGGGGCGACGGACGAGGAACGCTATAGGAAGCTGCTCCACGAGATGGACGGCATCCCCTGGGAGAAACGCACTGCCAGGTTCCGCTCTGTGGTTGCAATCGCCACGCCTGGCGGCCACGCATGGACGACAGAAGGCGTTTGTGAAGGGATGATAGCTTTTGAGCCGAAGGGGAATTACGGCTTTGGATACGACCCGATTTTTTACCTGCCGGAGCTTGGGAAGCACATGGCCGAGCTTCCCCCCGATAAGAAGAACCGAATCAGCCATCGGGGGGAAGCGGCCGGAAAGGCGAAGAAACTTTTGGAGCGACTCCTTGCCGAGGGAATGCTCACGGGGTCTGATAGCGGTACACGCCCGATGACGCCGTTGCAAAAATCTCCGACGGGTGGTTGATCAGCCAGAGAAGCCTGACCACTGACTGCCCGCTCCATGGCGTATCGACGGCGCTCCAGGCGGCCCCACTGTCGGACGAGCTGTACATGCCGGTGATGCTCCCCAGGTAGAGTTGGGTCGAATCTTCAGGTTTCAGGGCTAATGAGTAGATGCCTGCGCCTTCTCCCGGTGCCTGCCCCGGAGGTGCGGTTACGCTCTCCAGCCCGATGCGGCTGAAATTCCATGTGGCTCCTCCGTCGTTGCTCCTCCAAACGCCGTGGGGTTCCAGAGACCATACTCTGTCAGAGTTTGCCGGATCGACTTTAAGGTCCGTGATCCAGGAGAGAGTTGTGGACGGAGAGATGTTGGTCCAGGTGGAGCCCCCGTCGGCGCTCTTGAACACCGCTCCGATGCCGCCTTCCGACACAGCGGCAACGTAGATCGTCTCCCAGTTGCCTCCGGCTGGAGCTATGTAGATGGGCACGAGGCCGGTCAACGCGTCGTGGGCCTGCCGGGTCCAATTGAGCCCGCCGTCTTTGGTGAGATAGATCCCATCGCACCCAGTGGCATATACCCAATCGGCGTGGGACGGATGGACGGCCGCTGGCGCCAGGTCGACCCCAGATGGGACCTCCGTCCAGTTGTGCCCGCCGTCGGTAGATTTGTACATTGGCACAGGGGGCCCTCCGGCATAGCACGGGTATCCGGTACCGGAGTAGAGCACATCCGGATTGGATGGGGCGACGATGAAATTGCTTCCTGGCCCGCTTATGGGTACGTTGCCGACGAACGTCCATGTGCCTCCGGCGTCGTCGCTCCTGTAGAGCTTTTCGTCCGCAGCGAGGGCCTCCGGCACCAGTGCGTTCGGTCCGATCCGGATCCCATGCCGGGAAGGCGATGCAGAACCGGCACCGCCTCCAGTGAGGGCGTACAAAGTGTTGGTGTATGGCGTACCCATGAGCCAGTTTGCCTGTTCACCGGCCACCATCAGCGCCCCGGGCAGTGGTGTTGGCGTTGGCGTGGGCTGGGTGCCCACGAAAGTCCACCGGATTGCGTCGAATCCGACCTCCGTGGTATTTCCCGCCTCACCTGTAGCATCGGTCAGGCGGATGTATCCCTCATCTCCAGCGTTGAAAACATGGACACCCAGGCTCGCCCAGCTGCCGAAGTAGATGCTCTGGTTTACGGGCACGGTCACCTCGCCTTCGTGATAGTGAACCTCATATCTGGCGTTACGGGTGGTGGCGTTATTGACCGGGATGTACGCATCCACCTGGTAAGGGCCATACCACGGCAGGTTCGGATGCCATTCCGCGTAGTTGTCCACGGTGGTCGTGCCGTTAGCCGTCCACCACATGTGACCATCCCATCCCTCGTTTTCCTCGTGCCAGTATGTTTCGGTGCCCCCTTTGGTAAAACCGGAGTCCCGATCGTCCACTATCACCATGCCCTGCGGCATGGGTGTGGGCGTTGGAGTAGGCGTGGGCACATAGTACGTCCAACGGACGGCATCGAAAGCCACCTTGCCTGAACTGAGACCATTCTTGTCGCTTAGGGAGACGTTGCATCCGCCCCCTGCTGGGCAGGGGTACGATCCCAGACTGACCCAGCTCCCCTGGGTGTAATGCTGATCCACGGTGATGCTTGTGTTTCCTGATGGGGTATGCACCACGTAGTACGCCCGGACTGCCAGGTTGTCCAGGGTCGGCACGTAGGCGCGAATCTCGTACATTCCATCGGCCGGGAGGGATGGCGTCCACGATGCGTGGTTGTCTTCGCTGTCCCCGTTGCTGTAGGTCCACCAGAAATGACCGTTGTACCCCCCCGTTTCCTCGTGCCAGTACGCCTCGGTACCACCCTTGACGAACCCCGGATCAAGGTCGTCAACCACGAATTGGGTACCGGGCATGATGGTGGGCGTCGGAGTAGAGGTGAAGCACTCTGTGGGCGTTGGGGAGGGAGAAGGGGCGATGCTTCCAGTCGGCGTTGGAGTTGGGGTGGGGGTCCCTGTAGGGGAGGCTTCACCTGTGGCGGTAGGCGTCACCGTCGGCGTTATGGTAATGGTGGGTGCAGGAGTGACAGTGGGCGTGGTGGTGCCAGTGGGGGTTGCCGTGGGCGAGACGGTAGCTGTCGCGGTGGGCGTTGGGGTGTCCGTCGCCGTGCCGGTGGGCGTCGGCGTGGGCAGGTGGAATCCCTCCACCACCAGCGGCAAGTAGATGTGCTCGGTGAGTTCTGGCGTATTGGTGGGTGTGGCTGTGGGGCCTGGGATCGTCGCCCGCAGGGATGCGTCGTCCACGTACATGGCAGCCTTGCCGTCACTACCATCGTTGAAAGTGCCGAAATGCACCCAGATGGTCTGGCCGATGAAGTCGCTCAGGTTGAACTGGTGCCGGTCCCAGGTCTGGGAGTTAGAGTCCTGCCACAGCAACGTTCTGGCGATATGCTGAGCGCTATCCAGGATGAGGGCGTACTGTACATCCCCGCCCCCAGTGGCCTCCACCATCTCGGGGATCTTGGAGACCGGCCTGCCGAGAGGCGGTCTGGCAGGCAGCCGTCCCCCGGCGCTCTCGCTCCACGCATAAGTCCAGAACGTCAGCGTGGCCGAAGTCGCGTTCGCGGGTATGGTCACTTTCTGGTTGGCGCTGGAGTAGCTGTAGATGTTGTGCCCGTCAGAGGGGATGCCCGTCCGAAGGGCCCAGAGCTGCCCGTGAACCGGGTTGGTAACGTACCCGGCGGGGTAAGCAGTGGTCGGAATGTTCCACGCGTTCCTCAGCTCGAAGCCTCCGTCGGCCAGGAGCTCCGTAGCATTCACGCTGTATTGCCAGGAACCGTTCCAGTTCGCCAGATAAAGATCTCCCCCGGGACGGGCGTACATCGCCTGTGGGTATGCCTGCGACGAAGGAGTGGCTGGAAGTCCGACCCACACGTCGCCGGAGTCAATGGATCTGTAGACGGAACCGTCGCTATAAGCC
>WFSD01000102.1 GCA_015486235.1 Anaerolineae bacterium | reverse complement strand
GACGAGAACACCAACCCCTACACCCATAACCCCAACCCCCACGCCTTACCGGTGGGTCGGGTACATGCCAGTGGTAATGCGCGTCTGGCCGACACCTATTCCGCCCCCCACGACGGTGATACTTCAACAAGGGGGCGGTTACGACGGGTGCAGGGATGTCCACATAAGCAAGTGGGCCCAGCAGGAAAATTTCGGTCCGACCCAACTCCTTTCTGTTCGAGGGCCGGACACCATCTCCGCGCTCCTTTACTTCGATCTTTCTCCCCTTCCATCGGATGCCCATGTCCTCACCGCAACCCTGGGGCTTTACGCCATAGAGCGTAGTAACGAAGTGGTGGTGATGCCAGTCTCTTCTTATGGAGTGCTCCGGCCCTGGGACGAGATGGCTGCCACATGGATCACGGCCACCACGGGTGTCCCCTGGAACGTTCCCGGAGCCAACGGTATAGGTGTGGATCGTTCCGGAATGAAAACGGATAGCGTCTTTTTGCATGGAGTTGGCATGTGGTATCATTGGGATGTCACATCATTGGTACAGACATGGGAAGAAAACCCATCTGCTAATTTTGGCCTCCTGCTTCATGGCGAGGGGGATGGAAAAGTCCGGTACGACTTCGCATCCAGCGAGTACTACCGACTGGAGAGGAGGCCGTTCCTGCGCATAGACTACTGGGTGCCCTCCGGTGGGTGATGAGGCCGCTTGAAAGCCCAAAGCGCCCGCCCGGGCGGCAAATATGACAAAGTTGTCATGTAACCTGCGGGATTCTTTAACTGAAAGTTCATCTAGAAGAAGTATCCTACCTTTCTAGATGGAGAAGGGTAGAGATCACTGTCGCAAGCAAGGAGAGAGCAATGCAGGGGCAGAGGGCGCATACATCTTCGTGGTATAGGTCCAAGGCCGTTGCACACACCGTTTCTTCTCACGATACATGGTGCAGGCGCGTTTACCCGGTAGCGAAGAGGTCATTGGACATAACCGTTTCGCTATCGCTGCTGATCCTCCTGTCCCCTCTGCTGCTTCTAATCGCCATTGCGATCAAATTGGATTCCAAAGGTCCGGTGATATACAAGCAAGTCAGGACCGGAAAAGGCGGCAAGCCTTTCACGTTCTACAAGTTCCGTTCCATGACTGATGGTGATCACCTGAAGGAGTACCTGGAGTTCAGCCGACAGTACCTAAACGGTAAGCACAATGGGGAGATGAACAAGCCGGTTGTGGTGCAATCCCATGTGACCCGCGTTGGGAGGTTTCTCCGGGCTCAAAGCCTCGATGAAGTACCACAGTTGATTAACGTTTTGAAAGGGGATATGAGCCTGGTGGGCCCCAGGCCGTACCTGCACAGCGAGACCATGTATTTCTCCGAGTGGCACAAGAAACGTCTGGCAGTGCTGCCGGGGCTGACGGGGCTGGCGCAGATAAAGGGAAGGAGTGCTCTTCCATTCGACGAGATCGTCCGGTACGATTTGGAGTACATAGAAAAACAGTCCTTGTGGTTGGATATTCGCGTCCTGGTGGGAACCATCCCCGTCGTATTGAGAGGTGAGGGCGCAGCATAGATTCTCTACACATAGACGTTTCCAACAGCCCTACCACGTCGGTAGGGCTGTTGTGCTAATTGGGACAAGAAGTAAGAATCTTCATCTGGAGGTGATCGAAGATGAACGAAAATGGAAAATTCGGGATGGCTGGGGTATTGCTTCTCGCCGTGCTGGTGATCACGGCTCTGTCCATCCTGGTGGCGATAGCTCCCCTGTCCCCTCCCGAGGAATCGTTCGCATCAGGTTCTGGCATTGCAGGGGTGGCGATGCCCCCTCCGGCGTCCAGGCCCGGTATTTACATGTACAACGATGCCAGAAGCGAGGATGCCGCCAGGTACCACCTGGCCGGCGGCCTGGTCACTTTCACCTGGAGCGAGATAGAAACTGGAAATGGCGTCTACGACTGGTCTACTATTGACAATTGGATAGCGCGCGAGTGGGAGGACGGGAAAGCTTCCGGGATTGGAATCAGCACCTATGACGGCAGGAAACACAGCAGAGACCTCGACGGGAATGGCGTGATAGATGGCGGTGACGGGCTCTCGGCGATACCGGCTTACCTCCGGTCTGATCCAACTGCCTACGTGACAGTAAGTGATGGATTCGAGATCCCCAAGTACTGGGGCAGCACTTACATGAATGCCTACACCAGGTTCATCAACGCCCTTGGTGAGCATTACAGGGACGATCCTCGCGTAGAGTTCATTGCCATGGGGACCGGCAGATATGGCGAGAACATCGCTGCCGACAGCGGGGATATCCAGGACCTGGCTAACGACGGTCTCACTCAGGAGCTATGGGTAAAATACGTGGAGGACGTTACCGACGCTTACGTAGCTGCTTTTACCGAGGGCGGTGTGATGCGCAAGACCCTGTTGCTCCAGTATGCCCCATGGACTTTCTCGAAAACAGAGCGCAGGGACACAGGGACCTATGCCGCAGAGCATGGTGTTGGGCTCTCGTTTAACGGCTTGTATCCGGACGACGAAGCCGCTGTCAAGATGAACCAAACCTCCATGCCCTATACCGGGAAGTACGATCAAATGCTTATTTACAGCGACACCGTCCCCATAGCTTTCGAAACCTACGATTACATGCTCTGCAACCCAACCCAGCTTTACTGGGGGGTGATAAATGGCCTTGACAAGCACGTTTACTACCTTCGGGCGTCTATTGACCTGTTCAAGGAGTGGGATCCATCTTCCGGGTGGTACACCGGCCCGGACAGGACCGAGAACTTGAATATCCTTGCATGGGCCTCGAAGTACATCGGGAAAGATGCAAGCAATACCCCCAGTGTGTGGGTTGCCATGAGAGATCACAGGGATCCATGGCGTGTCTGTTGGCAAATCGCTAATGGGGACGCCCCCGACCCACATTACTACCCTCAGTGGGGCAACTACTCTTTCTACCTGTACCAGGACGACAGCATTCCTGGTGGGCATACTGTGCCGGAGACCAATGAGCAGTACTCCGGGGGTGATCCGAGCTACCCTATCACCAGCGTGGGGGACAACACCAATCCCTACAACCCGATCATCCCGCCGGGGCGAGAGGGCTGGGTGGTCAGAAGAACCGATCAGAGTTCCGGGAATCCCTACATGTGGTTCAGGATAGACGATCGTTATCTGTACAACTACACCGGCACCGTAACCATCACGGTCACGTATGCCGATGTCTTCACCGACACGTGGGCGTTGAAATATGACGCGGCCGATGGCACAGAGCACACGGCTGTGCCAGAAGGAAGCGCCAACCCCTATGTCCAGAAATCCAACACAAACACCTGGAAACAGGCACGTTTCGTCATCACCGACGGGCGATTTGCCAACGGCCTGACCGATGGGGCAGATTTCAGAATCGACTGCCTGAACGACGGCGACGAATGGATCCACATGGTGGACGTGACGAAGGGAAACGGCGGCGCGCCGCCTGTGGAACCGACTGCTACTCCGGGACCAAGCCCCACTCCATTGCCAACTTCCACCCCTGGCCCCACGCCCACACCAACCCAGACACAGCCACCGATTCCCACCAGCACTCCCAGCGGTCAGCAGACACGGATAACCCTGCGAGTGTCCTCGGGGCTGGACGATACCTCGTACCGTACGGATAGCCAGGAAAACATGGTGTCATGGGACAAAGTGAGGATAGGCTCGAGCAGTTACGAGCGTTATGTGGACGGACTCAGGTTTCAGAACGTAACCGTGCCACGCGGTGCTTACATCTATGAGGCGCATCTGTACCTCTACGAGATCTACAGCCGTACTCTGCCCGTGCCGATGCACATTTACGGAGAGGACGTGGATGCATCCCTGAACTTTACCGACACGAACCCTCCCGTCCCTACAAGGCCTCACACCTCGGCCAGGGTCGATTGGATCGTAAACGAGGGAAACATCGGGTGGTTCTCGTCACCTGATCTGAGGTCCATCGTGCAAGAGATAGTCAGCCGGGCTGGATGGCAGTCCGGCAACCCGCTGAGCATAATCATGGAGAGCGATGTCACCAACAGTGACAGGTACGTGGATGCGGTTTCTTACGATTTAAACCCCCCTTACGCTGCTACCTTGGTGATCGTGTACGACTCCAGCGCCACGCCTGGGCCCACGCCAACCCCCACCGACACGCCTACATCCACCCCAACGGGTGTCCCAACGCCCACGGCCCTCGTGCCAACGCCGACACCCACTCCGACCTCCACGACAGGGAGCATCCAGGGAATTGTGTGGCAGGATACGGACAGGGACGGCGTGATGGATCAGGGCGAAGCACCTCTTTCAGGGGCGCAGATATCCCTGTACGACGGATCGTCTCGGCTGATCGCACTCTACCACACGACGTCGACAGGCATGTACGGATTCCTGGGGCTGGAACCGGGGGCCTACCGGGTCGCGGAAGATAATCCCCCGGGTTACGAATCCAGCACCGCCGACGTGGTCACGACAACCGTGACTGCCGGGAATGCGTCGGTGGTCAATTTCGGTGACTACTGGGTTCCAACCCCGACACCCACCGCTCCTCCCCCGACGCCTACGCCTACACCTACCGCAACCCCCAGCACAGGGGCCATAAGCGCGTGCGCCTGGGATGATGCTAACGGCAATGGCATGATCGATGATGGAGAGACAGACCTGGGCAATGTGAACATACACGTTAGGGATAGGCACGGCATTCTGATCTTCTCTGGGAGGACTTCGGCGCTGGACGGATGCATAGCTTTCGTCGTGAGCCCCGGGAAGTACAACGTTCAGGAAACGGATCCCGCCGGTTACCTCTCTACGACGCCAAACAACCAGATAGTGAATGTGCAGGCCGGCACTTTCGCCACAGCTGTGTTCGGGGACATGGTAGCGCCATACCATCAGTACGTGCCGCTGATGAGAAAGTAGGATCTGCATCGGATCGGCGGGTGAATCCGCGCTCTGCGGACCGCCCGTCGATCGCTTCAGAAATATGCACTTTTGGGGTAGTTTCTGGGCCCCGCAGAGTCCCCAGAAACTACCCTACCTCATGCAAATGGAGAGACAAGCCCCCCAGATGCTCTGGAGGACCTCCGGGGCCGCTTTGGGCCTTCGGGGCAAGCCAGAAGGAGATCCAAACCACGCGAGAATGTGTCTGGAGTCCAGACATGAGTCCGGTACAGGTGCAGCATGCTGCACCCGTACCACATGCTACATTCGTACCGATCCACTCCGGCGGAGAGACGATGTCCAACTCATGTCCAGAGTTCAGAGTGTGCTCCTTGCACTCTGCAGCATTATGTTCTACTATAAATCCAGAGATGCAGGACATTTTGTGAGGTCAGTCGATCCATGGACAAGACTGCGATCAGAAAAAGAATCGAGAGCATTACACGCCCGGCGACGAAGCCATTCCAGCTCCAGGCGCCTTACGAGCCCACAGGCGACCAACCTGAGGCGATCCGGGAGCTGGTGGAAGGCCTGCGGAAAGGGTACAGGCACCAGACGCTTCTGGGAGCCACCGGGACTGGCAAGACTTTCGTCATGGCGCACGTCGTGCAGGCCATCCAGCGTCCCACGCTGGTCATAGCCCACAACAAGACCCTGGCAGCGCAGCTCTACAGCGAGTTCCGGGAGTTCTTCCCGTACAACGCTGTGGAATATTTCGTCAGCTACTACGATTACTATCAGCCGGAGGCGTACCTGCCTAAGCAGGACCTCTACATCGAGAAAGACGCGGACATCAACGACGAGATAGATCGCCTGCGGCTGGCTGCCACATCCGCCCTCCTGAGCCGTCGGGATGTGATAATCGTCGCCTCTGTTTCCTGCATCTACGGCCTGGGAAGCCCTGAGGAGTACGGCAAGGTCGTGCTCCGCCTGCGCCGCGATCAGACCATCCGGATGCAGAAAGTGCTCCGGCACCTGGCGAACATCCACTACCAGCGGGGCGAGACCTTGGAACGGGGCAAATTCCGCGTCCGTGGGGACACCCTGGAGGTGCAGCCACCCTACCGGGATCTGGCCTACCGCATCGAGTTCTGGGGGGACGAGATAGATCGAATCAGCGAGATAGACCCTCTCACCGGCCACGTCCTCTCCAATCTGGAAGAAATCAGCCTTTTCCCTGCCAAGCATTTCATCACGCCAGAGGAGAAACTGCAGAAAGCCCTGGCGGATATCGAGGCGGAGCTGGAGGAGCGGCTGAAAGAGCTGAAAGATGCCGGGAAGCTCCTGGAGGCGCAGAGGCTGGAGCAACGCACCAGGTACGACCTGGAGATGCTCCGGGAGATCGGGTACTGCTCAGGGATAGAGAACTACAGCCGCCATCTGGATCAGCGTCCGCCGGGGAGCCGCCCCTGGACGCTCCTGGACTACTTCCCCGACGACCTTCTCATGTTCATCGACGAGTCCCACATGACGGTGCCGCAGATTCGCGGGATGTACAACGGCGACCGCTCTCGGAAACAGGTGTTGGTGGATTATGGCTTCCGGCTGCCGTCGGCGCTGGACAACCGCCCCATGACTTTCGATGAATTCGAGGACGCAATCAACCAGGTGATTTATGTCTCTGCTACGCCTGGGCCTTACGAACGGGAGCACTCGCAGCAGATCGTGGAGCAGATCATCCGCCCCACGGGCCTGCTGGACCCGAAAGTCATCGTTCGGCCCACGGAGCATCAGATAGATGATCTCTTGGGAGAGATACAGGAACGGGTGAAGCGAGGGGAAAGGGCCCTGGTGACCACCCTGACCAAGAAAATGGCCGAGGACCTGGCACAGTACCTGGCGGAGCTGGGCATCCGGGTCCACTACCTGCACTCGGAGATAGACACCCTGGAGCGGGTGGAGATCCTCCGCGACCTGCGGTTGGGCGTGTACGACGTGGTGGTGGGGATAAACCTGCTGAGGGAGGGGCTGGATCTGCCGGAGGTCTCCCTGGTGGCGATCCTGGACGCGGACAAGGAGGGCTTCCTCCGCTCTGAGACGGCTCTGATCCAGACTATGGGGCGGGCAGCGCGGCACATCAACGGCACAGTCATCATGTACGCCGATCGGATTACCGACGCCATGAGGAAAGCCATCGACGAGACCAACCGTCGTCGCAAGATCCAGGAGGAGTACAACCGGACGCACGGCATCACGCCGAAGAGCGTTGTCAAGGAGGTTCACGATCTGACGGAGCGGGTGCAGGGGCTGGCGGAAGAGGAAACCGGGTACAAAGCGAACGAGCGCGCTTCCTCCCCGGCTGTGGGTGAGATGACTCCGGCGGAGATAGTTCATACCATCAAAGACCTGGAGAAGAAAATGAAAGCCGCAGCCGCGGAACTGGAATTCGAGCGGGCAGCGGAGCTCCGGGACCAGATTGCGGACCTGCGCAGGATGCTGAGGGGGATTTGATCGATCGTTGGCCCTTGCAGCTGCCTCGGGCGGCATCTCGTTTGAAGCGTGCTCCTTTGCGTTCCGCGTGACTGAGAAAGTGGTGATTTCCCGATCCCGGAGGAGCTGGTGCTGGCATCCCTGACTTTCCTGGCAGTCGTCTTCGCCGCGATTACGATCCGGGGAAAGTACTCAGAGCCCAGGGCATTGGTGTACATTTTCAAGCCCCTGACCATGGTAAGCATCTTGCTGATTGCCTTGTCCAGGGCCGACGGGCGCTTCTCGTTCTATCTTATCGCCGTGCTGACGGGGATGCTTCTTTCCATGTTTGGGGATGCGCTTCTCATGTTGCCTTTAGACTTGTTTCTGCCTGGGCTCGTGAGTTTTCTCCTGGCGCATATCTGCTACATCGGTGCGTTCGTTTCCGCTGGCGGATTCGGCATGACGCTGAAAGTGTTGGTGCCGTACATGCTTTACGCAGCACTGGTGTTGTGGCTTCTATGGCCCCATCTTGGCAAGATGCGAGCGCCGGTACTGGCGTACATGGCGGTGATTATGATTATGGGGTGGCAGGCTGGCGAGCTCTGGCGGACGTCCGGGGCTGGATGGGGTGGCTTTGCCGCGGTGGGAGGTGCCCTCTTCATCCTTTCGGATTCCATTTTGGCGCTGGACAGGTTCCGGGAGCCGTTCAGGAGTGCACAGGCGCTTCTGCTGATCGCATATTTCGCCGCCCAGTGGTTCCTGGCGATGTCCGTGCATCCGTGATCAGCCGAGCCCCGTAGGGGATAGGAATCAAGGTGAAAAAAGGTCGTCAACGCCATGCCTGCCCCTGCTGGAGGAACTGGAGGGTGAGGGCAGAAACAACAAAAAACGGGCCACAAGGCCCGTTTTCGTCACACTGCAGCAGAACGCCATCACCCGCCGATGAGCATCTTCATGGACTGTTGCGCCAGCACAACCACCGGGCCGGGGATGATTCCCATCAAAATCGTGCCCAACGTTGTAATCCAGAGCGCCAGGGAGACCGTCCAGGGGCTTCGTGGCGACACCGCAAATTCTTCCTCCGGTTCCTTCATGTACATGTTTGCCACAACCCGCAGGTAGTAGTAAGCGGAGATCACGCTGTTGAGCATCGCCAGCACCGCCAGCCATACCCACCCGGCTGCCACCGCGGCGCTGAAGACGTACAGCTTACCCACGAACCCAACAAGTGGCGGGACGCCTGCCAGGGAGAGCATGAACACCGCCATCGCCGCTGCCAGCAGGGGACGCCTGCGGGAAAGCCCCAGCATCTGAGGAAGTTCGATATCCTGTTTCTCGCCTCGCTCCAGCGCTACCAGCACCGCAAACGCCCCAATGTTCATAAACGCGTAGGAGAGCAAATAGAAGAGAACCCCGGCGACACCCCGCTGCGTCCCAGCGGTAAGACCGACGAGCATGTAGCCCGCGTGAGCGATGCTGGAGTACGCCAGCATCCGCTTCACACTCACCTGCCGCAGCGCCGCCAAGTTGCCCAGGGTCATGGTAAGCAACGCCAGTACTGCAAATGCCCATTCCCAGGTGTTTTTCATGCCTCCCATCGCGTACAAGACCGCACGCATCAACGCTGCGAATCCAGCAGCCTTGGCACCCACCGCCATAAAAGCAGTGACGGGCGTTGGAGCGCCCTGGTACACGTCCGGAGTCCACATGTGGAACGGCACCACGGAAATCTTGAAACTGAAGCCCACCAGGAGCAGCGCCCCTGCCGCGTACCAGAGGAGAGAACCGCCTGCCAGGGTCTTGCCGGAGGCGATGTCAGCCAGGTTGGTGGTACCTGTGGCGGCATAGGCCAGCGCGATACCATAGAGGAAGAAAGCGCTGGAGAATGCCCCCAGCAACATATACTTCAGAGCTGCCTCGCCGGAGCGAGGGCTTTCCCTGTTGAACCCCGCCAGCACGTACAGACTTAGTGAGAGGGTCTCCAGGGCCAGGAAGATCGCCACCAGGTCCGTTGCCGCTGCCATGGCCATCATCCCTGTGGTGGCGAGAAGGATCAAAGCGTAATACCCACCCTGCGATCTGGTGAATTGCGGTGTGTAGTAATAAGAAAGGAGCAATGCCAGGAAGGACGCCAGCAGCACCACCAGGTTCACGTACAGCGCATAGTGATCCACCACCAACATCCCCTGAAAAGTCTGGGGCGGATCGACTTTGATGGCAAAGCTCAGGGCAGCGGCCACCAGCAACCCCAGAATGCTCAGCACTGCGAGCCATCGTTGCCGCTCCGTGTACGCCGCCACCAGCAGGACAAGCAGTGCAGTACCCACCAGTACTATCTCAGGCAGGATTGGCGTTAAATTTACCGCAGGAATCGTGAATTCCATCGCCTAGACCTCCGTATGCCTCACATCCCCGAAAGGTGCTGCAGCAACAGCGTCACCGAGGGATTGATCTTGTCGAAGAAAATATTCGGGAAAAGGCCTATCAGCACCACCAGTATCACTATCGGAACCAGGATGGCGATCTCGCGCTTGTTCAGGTCGGGGATGTCGAAATTGGCCGGATTTTCCAGCGGCCCTTCCATCACCTCGCGGAAAGCATGGAGCAGATACCACGCCGCCAGGATCACGCCAGTGGCCGCCACGATCGCGTAAGCCTTGCTGGCTTTGAAAGCGCCCAGCAGGATGGTGAACTCGCCGACGAAGCCGTTCAGGCCCGGCAGCCCAATGGAAGAGAGCATGATGATCAGGAAGAAGAATCCATACACCGGGACTTGCTTCCAGAGGCCACCAAATTCCCTGATGAGCCGGGTATGCCGCCTGTTGTAGAGCATGCCTACCAGGAGGAACAGGGCGCCGGTGCTGAGACCATGGTTCACCATCTGGATCACCGCTCCGCTCATCCCCTGGAGGTTCAGGGCAAAGATGCCCAGCACCACGAAACCCAGGTGGGCGATGCTGGAGTACGCGACCAGGCTTTTCAGGTCTTCCTGCACCAGGGACACAAGCGCTCCGTAGGTTATCCCGATAATTGCCATGATGGATAACACCGGGACGAACATCCTGGCTGCGTCCGGGAACAGCGGCACGGCAAACCGTAAGAAGCCGTAAGTCCCCATCTTCAGCAGGACGCCAGCCAGGATGACACTGCCTGCGGTCGGGGCCTCCACATGGGCGTCCGGGAGCCAGGTGTGGAACGGGAAGAGGGGGACTTTGATGGCGAACGCCAGCCCAAATGCCACGAATGCCCAAATTTGCACGTTCAGCGGCAGGTGCAACTGGTAAATCTTCATCAGGTCGAAAGTGCCGGTCTTGAAATAAAGGACCAGTATGGCGATGAGCATCAGGGCACTCCCTGCTGCGGTGTAGATGAAGAACTTGAAAGCTGCGTAAATCCTCCGCTCGTGTCCCCATTTCCCGATGATGAAGTACATCGGCACCAGCATCATGTCCCAGAAAACGTAGAAGAGCACCAGGTCTAGCGCCACGAAAACGCCCAGAATCCCCGTTTCCAACCACAGGAGGAACATGTAATAAGTGCGGACGTTTTTCTTGATCGTATCCCAGGAGAAAAGGGTCACTATCGGGCCGAGGAATGTGGTCAGCAACACCAGGAAGAGGCTGATCCCGTCAACGCCCAGATAGTACTGGATGTGCAGTCCAGGCACCCACTCGGTCTGTTCTACGAATTGCATTCCTGCTTCTCCGTTGCGCCACCAGACGAAAAGGAGCAACGACACCAGGAACGTGATCGTGGTGATGATCACCGACCACCATTTCTGGAGCCGTTCGCCGGGCAGGAATAGCAACACCAGCGCTCCGAACAGCGGCAGAAAGACTATCGTGGAAAGCAATGGAAATCCGGCTTGGTTCATAATTGTCCCTGTTACCCAGTCCAGTTTTTGAGTCAGAGGTACCTACCCTGTCGGGCGATACCCCGTGGTACCACTTTCACCCGTTTGTTCATGATCCTGAGCGAATCAACGAATGTGTCGTTGATTCGCTGGCTCGCCGATTCCTCAGTAGATCAGGAAGAATCCGCTTACCAGCACCGCTCCCAGGAGGATCGAAAGAGCATAGACGCTGATGTACCCGGTCTGGAGCCTGCTCATACCCTCCCCGCTCTGGTCGGTGAGCCACGCGATGCCGTTGACCGCACCGTCGATTCCTTTCTTGTCGAATATCTGTGCGAACCACCTCGCCAGCCCACGCAGTGGATTGACGATAACCGCCATGTACATTTCGTCCACGTAGTATTTGTGGTACAGCAGGTTGTACCAGAACTTGTACTGTCTGGAAAGCTGACGGGGCAGGTCTGGCTTCAGCACGTAGAAATAGTATGCCAAACCGATGCCTGTGAGCGCCACCAGGCTGGAGATCGTCAGGAGTATCCACTCCGTAGCGCCTCCGGCGGGATGGGGGAGTGTACTGCCGGCGAAAGTCGGTTCCAGCCAGTGCTCGATGATGGAAGCATGAGGCAGGCCCAGCAGGCCACCCAGCAGTGCCCCCACGGCCAGGAGTATCAGCGGCCAGGTCATCACCGGCGGAGCCTCATGAACATGTTGCTCCAGCTTCTTTCCGCCCCGGAACTCACCCCAGAACGGCACGAAGACAATCCTGAAGGAATAGAACGCCGTCAGCAAGGCAGTGAAAAGACCCAGCCCCCACATCCATTTGTTCTGGGTGAAAGCGTAGGAGAGGATCTCGTCTTTGCTGAAGAATCCGGAGAAAAGCGGGAACCCCGCCAGCGCCGCAGCGGCAATCAGGAAGGTCCAGTAGGTGATGGGCATTTTCTTCTTCAGACCGCCCATCTTGAAGATGTTGAGCTCGCCGCCCATGGCGTGCATGACGCTGCCCGCGCCCAGGAACAGGAGCGCTTTGAAGAAAGCGTGGGTCGTCAGATGGAACATGCCAGCGGCAAACGCCCCAATGCCGACGCCCAGCACCATGTACCCAATCTGGCTGATAGTCGAATACGCCAGCACCCGCTTCAGGTCCTGCTGCACCAGAGCCATGGTCGCGGCGAAGAACGCCGTCACCACGCCGATCCAGGCGACCCAGTGCATGGCCGTCGGGCTCAGGAGGTAGAGAGAATGGGTCCGGGCCACCATGTAAACGCCCGCGGTGACCATCGTGGCAGCATGGATCAGTGCCGAAACCGGCGTCGGGCCTTCCATCGCGTCCGGCAACCAGACGTACAACGGAATCTGGGCGGATTTCCCCGTCAGGGCTAGCAGGAAGAGGAGACCGACGATGGTGATCAGGGTGCGAGGAGCAGTCTGGGCTTTCGAGAAGATCTGGCTGAAGCTAAGGCTACCGAAAGTCACGAAAAGGAACAGCGTCCCAAGGTAGAATCCGTAGTCCCCCACCCTGTTGGCCAGGAACGCTTTCTTTCCTGCATCCGCCGCCGATGGCTTCTCGAACCAGAACCCGATGAGCAGGTACGAGGCCAGGCCGACGCCCTCCCAGCCGATGAACATGACCAGGAAATTGCTCGCCATGACCAGAATAAGCATTGCCAGGACAAAGAAGTTCAGGAACACGAAATAGCGCAAGTATCGCTCATCCTCGGCCATGTACCCGATGGAATAGATATGGATCAGGAAGGCCACGCCTGAGACCGCCATCGCCATCCAGACGGACAGAGGGTCGATCAGCATGGCGAAGCTGACCTGGAGATTGCCAACTGTGATCCACTGCCACAGAGTACGCTCGACGTGGCGGCTTTCGGCGGGCATCCCGTTGAGCTGCACCGCCAGCCCCGCTGCCGCCACGAATGCAAAGCCAATGACCAGGCTGGCTATCCACCCGATGGCCTTTCGTCCCATGTACCTGCCGAAGATGGCGTTTACGAGCAATCCCAGCAGCGGAAAGAACCACAACAACCATGCGATATTTATCATCGCTCACTCCTGCAATCGGAATTCATGATCCTTCAAAAAAGTCCTCTCACCGCAGAGCCCTCTGAAAGCGCAGAGAAACCGAAAAGCCGTCAGCAGTCAGCCGTTAGCCGATAGCAGCCCTTGCACTTTCAATAGGACACATCACGAAAGCTGACGGCTATCGGCCAACGGCTATCGGCTTTCGATTCGCGTTCTCGACGGTGAACTTTCTTTCTTCGCATCACCAATGCCTCGAAGATGCTTCCTTCGTCATCCTTTCAGCAGGTTCACCTCGTCGATGTTGGTGGTGTCCTTGTGCCTGATTACCTCCATCACGATCGCCAGTCCAATAGCCACCTCCGCGGCGGCCACCGCCATCACCAAAAGCACAATCACCTGGCCGTCCAGGGCGTGGAATTTATGCGCCAGGGCGATGAAAGTCAGATTGACAGCATTCATCATCATCTCCACACTCATGAAAATGATGAGCACGTTTCGCCGCACCATCACGCCGAGAACGCCTATGGCAAAGATAATCGCCGAGAGCACCAGATAGTAGGATACTGGAACCATCATATCACCTCACTCTGCCCTGCTGCGAGCCAGCACCACTGCCCCGATGACGCCAACCAGGAGCACCAGGGACGCCAGCTCGAATGGCAACAGATACTTCGTGAAAAGCACCTGGCTCAGGGCCTGGGTAGCGCCTATCTGTTTCAGAGCAACGTCGGTGTACGGGCCTCTGAAGCTGCTGAGGCTGCCAAAGACCGCTGCGTACCCCAGGATTCCCATCAGCAGCACCACCAGGACGATCCCAAGGAGCATGGTCCATCCCCTGGTGGGTGCGGAAAAATCGCTGACCTGCCCCCCAGCGCCCACCAGCATCACCACAAACAGGAACATCACCACGATCGCTCCGGCGTATATCATGATCTGAGCCGCGGCCAGGAACTGAGCGTTCAAGATCACGTAGAAAACTGCCAAAGTGATGAAATTCAGAAACAGAAAGAGCGCGCTGTGTACAGCGTTCTTGCTCAGGATGACGCCAAACGCCGCTATCACCGCCACCAAAGCGAGTATCAAAAATGCAGCCAATCTCATTTTCTCATTCCTCCGGCTTCACAACGACGTTGGGCTTGGGGATGACCAGCAACTGTTGCTGATCCAGCACCAAGTCACGCCGGTCGTAATTCGCCAGCGCGAACTCATGGCCCATCCGGATCGCCTCCGTGGGGCAGGCCTCGGTGCAGTAGCCACAGAACATGCAATGAAGCAGATTGATCTCGTATACCCTGGCGTACCGTTCGCCGGGCGACCGCGGGTGCTCGGGGTCATTCTCCGCCGCCTCCACGTAGATCGTGCCAGTGGGGCACGCCGCCTCGCATAGGGCACAACCCACGCACCGCTCCAGATCGACCTCGATATACCGATGCAATTCGTGTCTGCCCCGGAACCGGGGGAATATCTGTATCGGTTCTTCGGGATACTGGACGGTAATGGGATGGCTGAGGAAGTTCTTCAGCGTAACCCCCATCGCCTTTCCAATTGCTACGACTCCTACCACCACATCGGATAAGCTCATGTCCTACTCCTCGATGATGTCCATCGAAAGATATCCGGCGGGTTACTATTCAGCCTTCCCAGGAGTAAAACGCTGATGACGCTGGTGCACGCTGATTTTCGCTGATCTTTTCTGATTTATCTGTGTTGATCTGCGGCATCTGCGTTCGATTTGTCCAAAGCTGAACAGTTACTCCGCCCCTATCCCTACGCCAGCGCAACCACCGCCACGGCAGTAACCGCCAGATTCAAGAGCGCCAACGGAACCAGGAATTTCCAGGAAAAACTCATCAGCTCGTCGTACCTGATCCTGGGCAGGCTCGCCCGGACCCATACGAACAGGAACAGCATCACCACGATCTTGACGACGAAATAGAACACGCCCAGGAGCGGATACTGTGCAGCAAAGGGCCCGTGCCATCCACCAAGGAACAGCGCCGCGGCCAGAGCGCTCGCCACCACGATGTGGGCATACTCGGACAGGAAGAACAGGGCAAATTTGATCCCGCCGTACTCCGTTGCAAACCCGCTGATCAGCTCGTTCTCCGTTTCCGGAAGGTCGAAAGGAGAGCGCTTGGTCTCGGCCAGGGTAGCGATGAAATAGATTATGAACCCCAGCGGTTGAAGGACCACGTACCATACCCTCGACTGCCGATTGACGATATCCACCACGCTGAAGCTCCCCGCCACCAGGAGCAGGCTGACCACTGCCAGCCCCATGGGGAGCTCGTAGCTGATGATCTGGGCTGTGGTGCGCAACGCCCCCAGGAGGGAGTAATTGTTGTTGGATGCCCAGCCGCCAAACACCACGCCGTAAATCCCGATCCCTCCCACGGCCAGCACATACAGGATGCCGATATTCACGTCGGCCACGTACAGGTGGATCGTTCTGCCGAACAGATGGATGTCGGGACCGAAAGGCACCACGGCCAGCAGCACCAGCACGACGAAGACGCTCAGCATCGGCGCCAAAACGTAGACGACTCTGTCCACGGTGGCGGGTATGAATTCTTCCTTAAAAAACAGCTTGCCTGCGTCCGCTACGAGCTGCAGGAGGCCAAATTTCCCGGCGCGATTGGGCCCGTAACGCACCTGGAACCGAGCACACAGCTTACGCTCGCCCCAGGTCATGTAACCAGCACCGCCCAGCAACACCAGCACCAGCACGATGCTCTTTATCAGAGGTATGATGACGTAATTCATCCAATCCATGGCATCCCTTCCGAATCAGTCCAATCGGGTCTGGCGGGGGTGCAGCATACCCACTCCTACCAGTGTTTACCCATGTTTCTCCAGTCGAACGAACGCAAAACCATCGCCGTCGAGCAGCGCCTGCACCGGCGCTCCCGGGACACTGTACGGGATGAAAACCGTATCTGGAGCCAGGCCATCGTCCAGCTTCAGCGGCAGGGTGAGGGAACCGGATGGAGAGACGACCTCCACTTTCTCCCCATCCTCCATGCCAAACCTGGCAGCCGTCTCCGGCGAAACAGCGGTGAAAGGCTTGAACGCAAGTTCCTGCACCCCATCGCTGAGGCGGAAAATGGTCCCTCCATCGTAGAGCAGATGGTCGGCGAAGAGGCGCAGCGGGTACTCCTCCGACGGCGCAGGCTCCTCGAACTTCACTGGCTGCAGGTGCACAGGGCTCTCCACCGCCCGGAATGACCATTGTACGCCCTCCAGGGTGAGGCGGCTATCGAAGCCATCGTACATTGGAACCACGCGAGTTATCTCCACGAGGATATCGTTCGGATGATGGTATCGCCATTCCTTCTGACTGGCTTTTCGGCGCTTTCCTTTCTTCGTAACAGCCTCCTCCGGCTGAGGCCAGCTGTTCGCCAAGCGCAATAGAATGATCCAGTCGGGAAGGGATTGACCCAGAGGTCGCATTGCCTCCGGCGCCATCTGCACCCGCCGCTCGATGTTGGTAAAAGTGCCGGAACTTTCCATGTAACTGGAGGCAGGCAGGACCACGTCCGCCAGATTCGCCGTCTCCGTCAGAAAGATGTCCTGCACCACCAGGAAGTCCAGCTTTTCGAGGGCGGACTTGTAAGCCGGATTCTCGGACGCCGGGTCGGCGCCCATGATGTACATGGCAGAAATCCGGCCTTCCGCAGCAGCGCGAAGCATCTGGCTGTAGCTCATACCAGGCTGGCTGGGCACATCCTCGCCCCAGATCTGCTTGAGCCTGCGTCGGGCGTTTTCGTCGTCCAGAGGTCGCTGACCCGGCAGAAGCTCCGGATGCAGCCCCACGTCCCTGACGCCCTGGGTGTTTGCCTCCAGGCCGAAGTAGCCGATCCGTTCCGGTCCGCCCAGGAGCATGGCGATGTTCCCAAGCGCCGCCAGCACTGCTTTACCCCGCTCGCCTCTGGCAACCTGGGGCCCGTAGAGGAGGAAAGGCCGCTCGCCGCCGACCAGCGCCTCGGCCGCGGCGCGAAGGGAATCGCGAGAGACACCGGTTACTCTCTCGACTTTCTCCGGCGTGTACCTGGAGACCCATTTCAAGACCCTATCCGCCTGCTTGCTCTGTTTGCCGGAGGATTTCATCGCTTTCACCACCGCCAGGGTGAGCCCGTTCAGCAGCGTTACCTCTGTGCCGGGTCGGTATCGTAGCCAGGGGCCATCGTACCGGTTCAGTTCGGTGTGCCTGGGGTTCGCCAGTACCAAGGTGGCACCGTTGCGCTTTGCTCCTCGCTTCAGGAATAAGTTGAATACCGGCGCCTGCTCGTCGGGATCGAGGCCCATGAGAAACACCACGTCGGCTTTGCGGGCCT
>WFSD01000101.1 GCA_015486235.1 Anaerolineae bacterium | reverse complement strand
CTATGATAGTCTTGAATTGAGAAAGAGATATGGCAAGCTAGCCCGAAGGGCAGTGCTAGAGCAATATAATTGGGAAAGGGAAAGCCAGAAACTGATAAAACTTTACCAGGAGTTAGCCTAACAAAACGCCGTGCCATATCATTGCAGGCTCAGCAGGAATTCGGCCGTTTCCATATCACTCCATTTTCCCAGTGTTCTATTCGCTGCCATCTTTCTGGAAATCCATGGATCAAAGCGGTCTTCCCCAAAACTGACGTGGCGCTATGCCGGGGGACTGGCAAGGCATCTTATGAGTGGGCCTTTGTCAAGCTGAGAGGGTGACATGAAATGATCTCTTATGGTAACCTAGCCAGTCTTGATTGAGAAATAGGCTTAGTTTGTCCACTTGTCTCCATTCCTAACTCTACTTGGGGTGTTTTATGATCCAAAAGATATGGTCAGCCTCACGGCTACGGTTGACCGCCAGTTGCACAATCGTTACGCAATCGCCCAAGGAGGGCCAAAAGTAATGAGGGTCGCAATCCTTTTGCATTGGAATGAGGGTGAGAAGAGCGGTGTCTTCAAAAAAGTTGTCTCCCAGATACGCCTGTGGAAGTCCCAAGGAGTTTTCATCTCTCTCCACCTTATTTCGCGGAGACATCTTCTCAACATGTGGCAGCACTATTTAGAAGGAGTTCCCATCACCCTCCACATTTATAATGCATATAATGTAGCAACGAGGGTACGAGCTTGGAAAGAAGCGGTGAAAGCTTTGAAAGCTCACCGGCCGGATATAGTGTACCACCGTTATGACTTATATATGCCCTCATTAAAAGGTATCTCTCGAAGCCTTCCTTTAGTTTTGGAGATTAACACTGACGACCTTACGGAATACTGCCTCAGGAAGGGACTAAGGTGTTGGTATAACCGTTTAACTCGGGCGTTGCTATTGCGCGATGTAGCCGGGTTAGTCTTCGTGACGTATGAGTTGGCGGGGTTGCCACACTTCGCTCGATACCAAAAGCCTTCCGTGGTAATCGCTAATGGAATCGTTCTTGACGATTACCACTCTCTCCCCACACCAAGGAATGAGGAACCCCGGCTGGTTTTTCTCGGGACGGACAGTCAGCCTTGGCACGGTGTAGACAAGGTGGTCCGCATGGCCCAGCACTTCCCTCGGTGGCATTTTGACGTCGTTGGGATTAGGCGAGAGAAAGTTTGCGAGATTCCTTCCAATGTTTCTTTCTATGGGCCTCTCGACCGCCAGGCTTATGAGCCCGTGCTGGCCAAAGCTGATGTTGCCATAGGCACGTTGGCACTTCACAGGATACGTATGAACGAGGCGTGTCCCCTTAAGGTGCGAGAGTACTTAGCCTATGGGCTCCCCCTAATTCTTGGTCACAAGGACACCGACTTTCCTCAAGGCGCTCCATTCATCTTAGAGCTTCCGAACACAGAGGACAACGTGGAAAGCAGCGGCACAGCAATTGAAACCTTCGTATTTAAATGGATGGGACAGAGGGTGTCAAGAAACGCCATTTCGAATATAGACATTCGAGTCAAAGAGGCGAGGCGCCTGGCGTTTCTCCACGACGTACTGGAGTTGAGCTATTGATCGGATGGAGCAGTTGTTTTGCTACAAGCCTGGACTATGCTCGTCGAGCAACAACCTGATGCCTAGCTAGTGTTGATAGGACCAGTTGGAGAAGATTTTCCCCTCCTTGAAGATGAACCATCCATGGGGGATTGGCTCTCTCAAAGACATCAATAACGCTCGTTCTCTGGCGGTGGGACAACGTCCAAGACTGCCTCCGCACAGAAAATACTTTCGTCCTACCCAGCCACATGGAAGGACCACCCAATGCTCTGATGGAAGCTACTAGGTTCCCCTACATCGCGTCCAACATAGGAGGGAGCATTGCCCCGATTAACTAACGGGGGAAGTGGCTTACCCCTTGGGCTTCTTCGGAAACAGATGATCTGTGGAGTGCGGCGATACGCTGTAGTTCTGACTTGATATGCTTCTGCAGCTTTGTGTAACGGCGAGGAGGATCAGGAGTCGGACCATTGGGGCAGGGAGATAATGGAGGAAAACTACTTTATGGATAGAATGGCAGACAAGTACGTGGAATTGTATCATCTTCTGCTGGAGAGCCGGGATTGATAAACAACGACCGTCAAAAACAAACGATTAGCATTCTCTATCTCATCACCGAACTAAACGTCATTGGCGGAGCCGAAAAGCTCATGCCAAGGTTACTTTCGCACTTGGACCGTAAGAGGTTTTTCCCAACGGTGGTTTGCCTTCATGGAGGAGACGGCCCAGTAGCAGATGAAATTCGCGCCTTGGGCATTCCTATCGTTGATCTTGGAATGACGGCTAAGTGGCGCTTAGATGCCCTACGGGGGCTCTATTTGTTATTACGCCGAGAGCGTCCTTCCATACTTCATGCTTCGCTATTCCATGCCAACATAGCTGCTCGGGTATTGGGGCGCGCTGCAGGAGTGCCAGTAATTATCACCTGGCGGCATGGAGTTGAGATTGGAGGAACGTTGCGAGAGTCGATTAATCGCTGGACCTCTCGGCTAGATGACAAAGTGGTCGCCACTTGCAACTTGGTACGTCAAATAGAGGTAGAGCATGCTAGAGTGCCTCCAGACAAGGTAACCACTATTTACAATGGCATTGATATGAAAGACTTTCCTTCAAATCCAGGAGCCGCTGCCATAGTCCGCCAGACTTTTGATGTCCAGCCAGATTCATTGTTAATAGGCACAATTGGTCGACTACATCGAGCCAAGGGACTACCTGATTTACTATCAGCTATGGTACGAGTGCAGGAATACGATCCGGAAGCTCGATTGCTATTAGTGGGAGGTGGAGAATTGCGGGAGGAGTTGGAGACCCAGGCTGAAACGCTCGGGCTCTCTAATGCCGTTATATTTGCGGGTATCCGCAATAATATACCAGAGATTCTGGGCGCGCTGGACCTTTTCGTATTGCCTTCTCTCTGGGAAGGTTTGCCACTTGTGCTATTGGAGGCCATGGCTGCAGGACTCCCTGTCGTTGCAACCGCCGTAGGCGGTACGCCCGAGGTGGTGGTAGATGGGGTAACGGGGCTGCTTGTCCCTCCACATGATCCTCAGTCATTGGCCCAGGCTATCATCCGCCTCCTGGGCGACCCTGATTTACGACGTCGGATGGGGCAGGCCGGCCGGGAGCGCGTAGAGAGACACTTCACAGTGGAAAGAATGGTACGGGAGACCGAGTCTCTATACGAGATGCTTTTGCGCGAAAAGGGATATTGCTGATGCCCCAGGTTCGTGTTCTCCACATCATTACCCGTCTCATCGTTGGCGGGGCACAGGAAAACACGATGCTCACAGCAGCACTGCTGGATTCGGATAAGTACGCTGTGGATGTCGTCAGCGGCCCGCAGACTGGCCCCGAAGGCAGCTTGATCGAGGAAGTTCAATCGCGTGGCATTCCCCTCACTATCGAACCATCTCTCGTGCGTGAGATCAACCCTATCAAGGACATGACAGCCTTGCTTCGTCTCACTCGCTTTATCCGGCGCGGACGTTATGCCATTGTCCACACCCACAGCAGCAAGGCTGGAATCCTGGGGCGGTGGGCGGCACGCCTGGCGGGCACACCTATCATCGTGCACACGGTCCATGGCTGGGGCCATCACGAGCGCCAGAACCCTGTGGCCCGGAGTTTCTACATTCTGCTGGAGCGGATCACTGCCGGCATCACCGACAGGCTGATTGTCGTCTCCCCGCGCAATGCCGAGAAAGGTCTTGCCGATGACATTGGCAAACCTGAGCAGTATGTCACCATTCGCAGCGGCATAGAGCTCGACCGCTTTCGGCATCCTCAGGTGTCCCGTCCTGAGATGCGTCGGCGCCTGGGTATTCCGGGTGGCGTTCCAGTGGTTGGGACCGTCACCCGTCTGTCTCCGCAGAAAGCGCCTCTCGATTTCGTGCGCATGGCCGCCAGGGTGAGGGAAAGGATTCCGGGAGCTGTATTCGTCATGGTAGGCGATGGCCCATTGCGTTCCCAAGTGCTCTCTTTGTTGAAAGAATTGGCACTGGAAGGGAGCTTCCTTCTCACGGGGCTACGCCGGGACGTGCCTGAGTTGATGTCCACTTTCGACGTGTTCGTGCTACCTTCGCTATGGGAAGGTTTGCCGCGGGTGCTGCCGCAGGCCATGGCTGTGGGCATTCCCATAGTGGCCACTGATACCGATGGGAACGCCGAGGCTGTAGAGAATGGGATAAACGGATTTCTGGTTTCCCCTGGCGACGTTGAGGCGTTGGCTGATGCAGTTCTGAGGTTGCTGAGCGACCGGGACCTGGCTTTGAGCATGGGGGCCAGCGGAAAGAAAAAAGTAGATGAGTTCAGCGCGCAGAAAATGGTAGAAGACATCTCCTCTCTCTATCAGGAGTTGTTATCCACGAAAAGGGTTATTCGTTGAAGTTGCCGGGAGTGCAAGTTGTCTGGAAGAGAAAGGCGCCATGAGCCTCCCTATGTTGAGCAGCTCTTCACCCAGGAGCGGATGATACAGCACGTAGAAACTCTTTATAAAGACTTGATCGGAAAAGCACGATAGTCCATCCCCTGTTCTCTGGGCTTTCGAAGCAAATCGGAAGCATAGAGGTCAATGGAGACTGATGGCCCCACAGAAGACCCATATGAAGGCCTACGGGCCCACAGGAATTGCTTCGTTTTCCCGAATACCTGGCTGTTTTGACAACAGCACCTTGCGCCGCTACAATTGATGCCAACACGCCCGGACGTGCGTGGAAAAGCGCCGTGTGAATTCGAGCATCGGGAGAAACGAGACCATGCCAGGCATAGACGAACAAATGGCAATCCTTATGCG
>WFSD01000100.1 GCA_015486235.1 Anaerolineae bacterium | reverse complement strand
TGTACATGCCACCGGTTAGCCCATCGGCGATCAGGGCAGCCCCCTGTGCTGCTTCCTTGGCCACCTGGGCAAAGCCCTCCACCCGACGCACAGGGCCAAACTCCGCAAGCCGGCGGGTCAGTTCCTGGCGAATCTTCTCGGTGCGACAGAGACGACCCGAGATCAGGATCTCGCGCGGATGCGGCACCACTACCAGTTCGGCTGCCACGCTCTTGGTCACGCCTTCCATCAGGGCTTCCCAGGCCATCCGGGCGCGTTCGTCCCGCTCGGCCAGGTCGGCAAACTGCTCAGGGGAGAGTTCCGGGTGGCCAGCCATGTAGGCCGCGCCGCCGGTGAACAAAAGTTCCTTGGGAAACTTGCCAAGCAGATAGGCCAGCTCTCCATCCATGCTCCCCAGGGAGTAATACCCCGGCCCGCCCGCCGTTCCTCCCAGGCCATCCACCACCTTGCCTCCGTCCACGGCCATTACAGCGGTATAGGCACCCCCTACCTCGGCGAAGACAAAAGAGGTTTCCCGGTAGGGAATTCCGAAGTGTCGGGCCTGGTCGTAGATGCCCAGGGCCAGACAGCAGAGCTTGTCGGCTGTGCCCATGTCCACTTTGTTGGCTTTGCGGTATTCTGGCACAGTGGGAAGGTGGATCACTCCGGGGATGAAAAGAAACGGCAACCCGCTATCTTTCATCAAAGAGATCATCTTCCCCATTCCACCCAGCACAGGGATGCGACCCCGTTCGCGCTCGTCAACCAGGGTGAATAGGAAGCGTTCCCGCTCGCCGAATTTCTCAATCGGCACCAACGGCAGGCCGTAGCCGGATGGTGCGGCAATCAGGTCCAGGGGCTTGGCATCCTGAAGCAGGTCTATCAGTGTCTGGGGATTGGCGGCAAATTCCGGAGAGGGCAGGGAGGTATCCAGGAATACCTGCCCATTTTCTAATCCACACACATCGAAACTAACAGTGCCCGGATCGATACCAACGACTCGCACTGTCCTTTCCATCAGATTATCCTCCTTGTATCTCACTCATTGGACTTTTGACAAAGCGGAAACGGAGCCTCCCGGGGCCTCACGCCCGGTAGACGATCGGGAAGAAATGGTACATCTTGTAGTCGGGCTTCGCCCGACCACAAGACGTACCACCCCTTCTTTCCTGCCTTCAAGGCGAAAAACTCAGCCCGGCAGGGCAGCCCGATTGTCAAAAGTCCAATCACTCAAATATCCTGCCATGATCTCAGTGCGGATTTTTCGCTGCAGATGCGTCGCCGGTCTACGGGGTTACCGTCACCCGGGCTCCGTGATTGGCAGCGCGGGCATGAAAAACTGTTGCCCGGCTTTTCCCCTGTAGAAACTCACGCACTTTCCTCTCCAGTACCAGAGCTGCCTCCTCACCTTGCACCAGACCGTAAACTGTGGGTCCCCAGGAGCTCTGGCCTGCCCCCGCAGCCCCCTGAGCCAACATGTAAGCTACCAGTTCCGCAGAACGGTAGTTGGCGTACCTTCCTGCCTGGGCCGGGGCGAAGTTGTCACCCACCAGACGTTGGACTTCCGTCAGAGCTGCACCTAAATCCTCGATATCCCTCTCGACCAGAGAGGGCAGCATTTTCATCACCAATAGGCGGCAGATCCTGCCCACCGTCTCTGGAGATGGCAGAGGCAGATCGGCAAAGGCATGCTCTTCTCGCTCGCCACTCAACCCTTGGGTGACCTCTGGAATTGCAATGACGAAGAGCCAGTCAGATGGGAAAGGGTGGTGAAAGGAAATGGGCGGATTGACGGTTTCGGGATCGCCGGTTTTGTGCCCTCCATCTATCAGAAAACCTCCTTGCTGGAAAACTCCGATGCCGATGCCAGAGCGTCGCCCCCGTTTCATTACCGCCGCCAGCTCGGGAATGTCGACCGGCAGGCCGTGCAGGCGGGCCAGGGCTGTGCCAATAGCCAGGGCGAGTTGAGTACCCGAACCCAGTCCCACATGGGGCGGGATCGCCTCGATCACTCGCAGGTGGGCTTGCGGGGTTTCATTGTGAAGTTCTGGCCGTGAGTTCCGACTCGAAGGCTCAGGCCGGAGAACCGGAGCGTAATGTGCGTAAAACTGTCGGGCAATTTCCTCCCCGCGCTCCTTGTCCGCGCCCTCGACTACCAATCTGGCGGCTGGCATAGCCTCCACTATCACCCGCGGTCGTTCCAATGCTATCCCAATGCTGCCAAATTTGCGCCCCAGTCCTCCATGCAGGTCTATGAGACCAAAGTGTAATCTGGCTGTGGACTCAACTCTCACCCGCAACAAACCACCTCCTCGCGTATTCGTACAAATATTGCATCGCCTCTCGCTCCTGTCCCCCTCCAGTCTTGGCCACTATCTCATCATAGTGCTGAAATGCAGCCCAAACTTCCGACTGGCTATGAAGATGGAGCCGTGTAGCGAGAATGGCAGCCTCGATGACAGCATTCTTGCCTCGATTGAAGCCCAGAAAATCCCGCTGCCATCCCCCTCCAACGACTCGACAGCGAATTTCAGCCCTCTCCTCACCCCCTCCCACGGTCGTGACTTCCAACTCGCGCCAATAGCATGCTTCCTCCAATACCACGCCACGCACGCGCAGGGCAGGGAAATGGGGAAGCTGAACCCGAGACAAAGCACTATGGGCAAAAGACAAAACATTATCCGTCACATTGACCACACCACACCCAGTCTCAATCAGGTTGCGGTAGGTGATTGTGTCACGGAAAGGGCGTACGATCATTTCCGCTTTCCCCCAAACCACACCCATTGGGGCGAAGTTTGGCTGGCCCGAAGCGTTCAAAGTGGAAAATATCGTCTCAACGATCATTACTTTCGCTCAAATATCCCCACCGCAACTCCTCTTCCTGGAAGTATTTCTTGCCTAACTGTACCGCCAGTGCCGCTTTCTGCAGCTCCCGACCCAGGTAAAAAGCGTGAGAGCTATCGTCGACTTCCAGGCGAGTGAAAATCTCATCCGGATCGGTGCCCTTTACGAATAGGTTGTTGTTGAACACGTAAACTTGTTCATCGTCGGTGAAGATGCGGAAGTTCCGGTCTCGCACTTGTTGATGCATATGGCGCAACTCTGCCTCAGTATAGTGCTCGTGCGGCGGGTCTTTCACTGTGATCAGCCTGTCGTCGATATGCTTGGGCAGGATACCATTCTTGTGAGCATAATACATCAACTTCCGAGCCAGATCCAGCTCACGCACCGCCCCCTTGGCCCAACTGATCACCTCGGTAGTCAGAACATAGTCTATTCCCAGTTCGGTGATCACCCCGGCCATCACAGCATTGACGCCAGTCGTGTCCGCATCGGTCAATTCGGTGAGGTTCCCCAGGCCCATTAGCATCTCTGCCTCAGGATGGTGCTGTCGCACGTCGTAGAAACGCCGGAGAGACTCGGTAAAGCCGAAGTTGATAGGGTTCAGAATGGGATCAATGACATACGGTACCCCCCATTCCTCCAAGCGGGCTATGTTGCGTTCCAGAGAAGCCAGGCCTTGACCCGAGTCAGGAATGACTACCACCTTGCAGTGCAGCCGAGGAGCCAGGTCTATATTCCGCGAATTGATGCTCAGCAGCATATCCAAGCCCGCCTCATCGGCGCGGAGAATGGTCTCTGAGTCGAAAGTGTCCAGGCTGACAATGAAACCCCGCTCTTTCAGCCCAGCCACGACTTTTTCCACACCAGTGAAACCACCCTCCACAGGGCAACCCAGGTCGATAATGTCGGCCCCACTGGCATGGTAGTACTCAGCCCTGGCCAGGATATCTTCCCACGGCATGTGGTATGCTTCCACGATCTCGGCCAGTATTTTCACCTGATATTGGCCATATCCTTCTCGGACCCATTCACGACCGAAAAAAATGGGGATATCCTTCAAGTCCTTGGGGCCGCGGATGACGGGGACGCCTACCTTGTCCTGGATGACAGACAAATCCCCCTGACACAGGCCGGGAATCATAACTTGCTGGCATCTCCTGGCATTCGTCAGATGACGGGCAATCCAGTGTGTATCCATCAGGGCGGCCACCGAGATATTGAGCACTGCGACTTCGTACTCGAAATCAGGCTCCATTCGCTCCAGGATACTCACCAGAGAATCGGCAGCCAGCTTGCCGGTCACAAATAAATAGTCAAACATTTTCGAAGATCCTCGATATTTTCTACCACAGTGACACCGGGGGCCTCGCGCAGTTTAGCCGTGTTTTCCAAGTCAATGGTGCGTGGGTAGACCTTTACCAACTTCCCCCCTGGTGCGGCGGAGTCCATCTCAGGCGCAGTGTCAGTAGGGAGGACGATAATGGGTACCCGGTTCTTGCCAGCCTGAGCGAACAAGTTGGTGATCAAAGAATCGGAAATACCGCAGATGAATTTGGCCACCGAGTTAGAAGTAGCTGGGGCAATGACCAATACCTGGTATCGTGAGTGGGCAAACCGGCCTACAACAGGCGCGCTCGCCATAGTGTCCCGTACCACCGCTCTTGCTCCCTGCCGAAGATTATCCTCCAGCCGATACATTCGCAGCACTTCTTCTGCAGCACGGGATAGGAAAACATCTACGCTACCCAATTCTGCTATTAGATCGACGCACTCTTGCAGGAGGTAGCCTGCCCCCGTTATACCCCAGGCAATGCTCACCATGCGACCTCTCTGGGAAACAAGTGACGATAGAAAGCAGTTTGCCCAGGGGCTTCCTCCACTCCAACCGTCACTGAGGTGAGATTGGACACATCGTATTCGTGCAGTGCCTCGATGAGTCGGCCACAGATGTATTCTGCCAGCCGTTCGGCGGTGACATTGTCCACTGGCAGGGCAAGCACATCTCCAGCTGGCAGGACGTAGCGCCGGTTTTCGAATCGGATTTCCCACTCTTCATCGGTCTTTGTAATCCTCAGGTCTTTGTTCAGCTGTGGCAACAGGAAATAATGATCCAGAGAATTGCAAATCTGGCGGACGTTTTCCTTCAGCGCCACGAAGTCGAAAACATAGCGATCTTCGGTGAGATTTCCTTCCAACTCTACCGAGACGGCGTAGTTGTGACCGTGTAGCCGTTCGCACTTGCCACCAAACAAGATAAAATGGGCAGCGCTGAAATGCAAGCTCCCTTTTTCTACTATAACTTTGTACATTTTTCATTCCTCCGAGGTTGTCCTCGACCGCAGGCTGTCCCTTTTTCACTGCAGAGAGCGCGGGAGATAACCAGGTACAAGGAAAAAAGGATTTCGTCTGGGACCCTTGGAAGATTTTCAGAGAACACTTGAGAAAATCTGCGGAATCTGCGTTCGAGCTGGGATTCGCCAGGGTCCAGCTGATGAGTTGTTTCGATGCACACTCAATGCTTATCCCCGATAAAATCCAAGCGTCCCCCGCGGTATTGGACTTTTGACAATCGGGCTGCCCTGCCAGGCTGAACTTTTTCGCCTTGAAGGCAGGAGAGAAGGGGTGGTACATCTTGTAGTCGGGCTCCGCCCGAATACAAGATGTACCCTTTCTTCCCAGTCATGTGCCAGGGGTGAAGCCCCAGAAAGCTCCGTTTCCGTTTTGTCAAAAGTCCAATAATGAGAAAAGCCTACAGTTTCCCCAGCCATTCCTCCAAAGTGGTATGTCTGATCGCATACTCGCCTCCCGCGATCTCCCTGCGGATCTCCCCCAATGTACCATATCGCTCGGCAAAAGCATTGTGTTGGTGTATGCTTTCTAGATTTTCCTGTTTGGCCAAGACGAAGGCCTCATCGGGCAAGTCGGGGTAGACCTCCACCATGTTGCACAATATCTCTCGCACTACATCCTCCACAAATCTGGGGTTGCGGTGAGCTTTGTTGACCACGAAGAACTCATCCGGCCGCTTTAGAAGTTCGTATGTCTCCGAGCTCATCGAAGCCTCTACGATATGGACCAGGTTCTCAGCCTGCACCTGTTGCTCCGATCCAATCAGCAAAGTACCCTTTCCCCGTTGGTTGTGGGAAGCGATGGGCAGTATGTCCAGAATCCGCTCTGCCTCTTCCCTCGAAAAGCCTTCTTCAAGCAACAGCTCTTTCGAGTAGCTCTTGACCATGTCCTGGGCACAGGGGCAGACAGTTATCCCGTTTACCTCGACACCTACCAGATGCCTGGTCTGTTCCCCGTTGCTGGCAGCAATGCCAATGAGGGTGTAGAGTTCTTCGACGCTCTTGCCAGTAATTGGGGTGACTTTCACCATCGGGTATTGGGCCCGGATGTGTACCTCAGAGCGGGCAGCCCGCTGGCTCTGTGCAACTTGTTTGGCCAGGCGTTCGGCCAACGATTCGATGTTAGAGGAGGGTTCCAGTGAGATTTCTTCCACGAGCGCCTCCAGGGCATCGCTAAAGCGGGACATGTGCACTCCCGCTTGCCTGGGGTTCAGGTCGGCGAAGATGTCCAGCGTGGCGTAGAACAGGGTGTTTTCACCCTCATTGGATATCTGGATGATACGTTGCAGGTTGGTAACCCCCACCAGGCTCAGGCCAATGGGCACGGATGGTTTGGACTGCTGAAGGTCATGCTCAAGTCGCAGTTTGAGGCTGCGCTCCACCCGCTTGACTCCTCTACGGCCAACCTTGCTTAACATCTCCGCTACGGTCATGTTCAATACCGGATGGACCAGGTCTGGCGCAATTTCGGCCAGAGGCACCAAGACGAAAGCTCTCTCATGCAGACGAGGGTGTGGGATGGTAAGGTCTGGAGAATCCAGAACCAGATTATCGTAGAACAGGATGTCCATATCAATGGGGCGAGGGCCATTTCGGAAGGATTCGCGCCTGCCGATCCGCTTCTCGATCCATTTCAAGAGGTGTAGCAGGTCGTGCGGGGGTAGCTTGGTCTCTAGAGCACAGGCAATGTTGAGAAATTTAGGCTGGTCCAGGTATCCCACCGGCTCCGTTTCGTAAAAAGAAGAGACCTTCAAAATAGACGTACG
>WFSD01000099.1 GCA_015486235.1 Anaerolineae bacterium | reverse complement strand
GGGTGAGGGCTACAAGCCGCGCCATCCCACCAGTTCTGAACGCTACCAGGAATTACCTGCCTTTCGGGAGGTTCTCGTCAACCCCTGGCAAGCCACAGCACAAACCCTGTATCGAGTGTGAGGGCTCCCAGGGGCGTTTTCGGGCCTTGATTTGCTTCGAAATCCCGGCAGAGTCCAAGACTGCAACACGCGGGATAGCACTATAGCTGCGGATGTGTCCTGGTGGATTCTACGCCAGCACCTGCCGGATCTGCTCCAGAGCGTAGGCAATGTCCTCCCGCTCGATGCCATAATGGGTCACCATGCGCATCCTGTCTCCGCCGATGGGCAGGAAGAGCACACCTCGCTCCGCCATGATCTCGGCCAGTTGCTGCGGCGTCATGTCTGGGCGGTGCAGGGCAAAGATCACGATATCTGTCTGAACGCTACCGAGGTCGATTGCCACGCCGGGGAACTCTGCCAGCCCTTCAGCCAGGAAGCGGGCGTTGGCGTGATCCTCCGCCAGCCTATCCACCATGCTGTTCAACGCGACGATGCCAGCGGCTGCGATGATGCCCGCCTGTCGCATTCCGCCGCCGACGACTTTCCGGGCGCGCGTGGCCTCTGCGATGAAATCGGCAGACCCGCACACCAGGGAGCCCACGGGCGCCGAAAGCCCTTTGCTCAGGCAGAACATGACAGAATCGGCGTCTCGCGCCAGATCGGCAGCCGGCACCCCCAGCGCCACAGACGCGTTGAAAATCCTGGCCCCATCCAGGTGGATTCTCAGCCCGTGCCTGCGGGCCAGGTCCCCCAGCGACGCCATGTACCCCGGCGTCAGCACCACGCCGCCCATCCGGTTGTGGGTGTTCTCCACGGCGATGAGGCGGGTTCGGGGGAAATGGATGTTCTCCGGGCGTATGGCCGCCTCGATGTCGTCAAGGTTCATGGTGCCATCGGGCAGGTTCGGCACCACGCGCGGATGTATGCCTCCCAAAGCGGCTATGCCACCTTGCTCGTAATTGTAAGTGTGAGCGTTGTCCCCGAGGATTACCTCATCCCCCCGACCACAGTGGGTGAGCAGACTCACCAGGTTCCCCATGGTGCCGGACGCCACCAGCAGACATGCCTCTTTGTCCAGCCGTTCCGCTGCCATCTCCTGCAGGCGGTTGACCGTGGGGTCCTCCCCGAAGACATCGTCCCCTACCTCTGCTTCTGCCATTGCCCGGCGCATCTCCGGCGTCGGCTTCGTCACGGTATCGGAACGCAGATCGACAATTTTCATCCTCCACCTCCAACAAGAAAGTCATCGGGTGGACGAGAGCAGCGCCATCGTCCGCCCGCGAAATACTTTTCACCCAGGCACCAGCCCCAGCCTTCTGGCGATCTCAGGCCAGCCGCGCTCCAGGTAATCACGGATTTTCCCGGCAGTGAACACGTAATCCTCCAGGTTGCCGGTGCCGTAGGGATCGGCGATCCCCTCGTGCTCTCCCGACATTTCGCTCAGCAAGAAGACCTTGTGGACAAACTCCGGCGCCAGGTAGAAAAGGCTCCTGCGGTGAGCTTCCTCCATCACCAGCACCAGATCGGAGTCCCGGAGGTCCTCCACCGTCACGGTGCGCGCCCTGTGATCGCAGATGTCCACCCCCATGTCGGCCACCGCTTCCACCGCCAGTTGCGTGGCCGGACGTCCCTCCAGGGCCCAGGTCCCGGCGGAGTCCACCGCCACCTCGTCCGCCAAACCCCGCTCCTCCAGCATCTTCCGGAAGATGCCCTCGGCCATGGGGGAACGGCACACGTTGCCGGTGCACACGAAAATCACTTTTTTGCGCATCCTCACCTTCCACGGACCCAGAGCGCAGCATGCGGGCGCAGCACGCTGCGCCCCTACCGACCTGGTGCGGAGATTCCGAAAAAGCCGTCGCTGACGGCTGCCGGCCAACGGCTATCGGCTCCTGTCACAACACGTCCACCGGGTCCACGTCCACGTGCCACGGCGGCGGGAAATCCATCCCTCGCAACAATGCCACCGGATCCGGTGCCAGGACCATGATCTGCCACCGATACCTGCCTCGCAGGCGGGAGAAAAACGCCGGCGCAGGCCCGATGAGCCGTACATCCATCATTTTCCGGCGCACCACCTCCCGCGTTAGGAGCGCCTTCATCCCGGACGTGGCCTCGCGGCACTCCCTCTCCGTCCCAACGTACAGAAGCCGGGCAAGCCTCCGGAAAGGCGGATACCCCATCTTGCGCCGAAACTCCATCTCCTGCCGGTAGAAAGTTTCGTAATCGTGGTGAGCTGCCGCACGAATTGCGTAGTGATCGGGAACGTAGGTCTGCATGATCACCCGACCGCCCAGAGCGCTGCGCCCAGCACGCCCAGCCACCTGGGTCATCAGCTGGAACGTCCTCTCCGCGGCCCGGAAATCGGGCAGAAAAAGGGACGTGTCGGCGCTGACGATCCCCACCAGCGTCACCAGAGGCAGGTCCAGCCCTTTCGCTATCATCTGCGTGCCGATGAGCACGTCCGCCTCGTGGGCTGAGAACGCCCGCATGATCTCCTCGTGGGCTCCTTTGTGGGCCGCCGCATCCCGATCCCAACGCAGTATCCGCACGCCGGGGTAGAGCTTCGCAAGTTCTTCCTCCACACGCTCGGTGCCGGGGTTGAAATACCGTATCCGCTTGCTGCCGCACCTGGGGCAGACCTCCGGCACCGGTTCCCGATGGCCGCAGTAGTGGCAAACCAGTTGGGCGCTCTCCCGGTGGTATGTCAGAGGCACTCCGCACCGGGGGCACTTCATCACGTAGCCGCAATCACGGCACATGACGAAAGACGCCGACCCCCGCCGGTTCAGGAACAAGATCGCCTGGCGATGGGACGCGAGGACCTCGTCCAGCGCTCTCCGGAGCGCACGACTGAAAATGCTCAAGTTCCCGGCCTTCAGTTCCTCCCGCATGTCCACCACCTGCACAGGCGGCAGGTCGGCGAAAGCGACCTGTCCGGGACCGGGGCGATACCGCCCCTCATCCATCCCACGACGGCGCAGGTACTCCCGATGCGCCATGAGCCGCCGAGGCATGGAGAGGAGCGTGTACTCTCCCGATTTCGCCTTGCGGAAGCTCTCCAGCGATGGCGTTGCACTTCCCAGCACAACCGGAATCCCAAGAATCCTGCCCAGCGCCACCGCAGCGTCCCTGGCGTGATATCTGGGCATCTGGGGTTGTTTGTACGATACTTCGTGGCACTCGTCCACCACCGCGATGCCCAGATTGGGGAAAGGGAGGAAAAGCGCCGACCGGGAACCGACCACCACGTCCACCTGCCCCCGGTGAACCCTCCGCCACTGGTCGTACCTTTCCCCGCCGGACAGCCTGCTGTGCCAGACGGTCACCCTGCCGGGGAACCGGGCGGAGAACCGGGCAACGGTCTGGGGCGTCAGCGATATCTCCGGCACCAGCACCACCGCCTGCCTGCCCATGCGGATCACCTCCTCGATGGCGCGAAGGTATATCTCCGTCTTGCCGCTTCCGGTAACACCGTAAAGCAGGAAAACCTCGTTGTTGCCCTGCCGAAGGCGGTCCACGATTGGATTGTACGCCGCTTTCTGCTCCGGTGTGAGCACAGGCGGCGTATCCGGCACGAAGACCTGTCCCTCCAGCGGGTTCCGCCAGACCTCCTCCTCGACGAAAGAGATCAGTCCCGCATCCACAAGATCGTTCAAATCGCCCCTGGTGCAGCCGGAGGCAGCGTAGAGGAACCCAACCCACACCGGTCCACCGGCGCCCGCCAGCGCCCGCAACGCGGCGACTTTCTTCGTCATCCCCCGCCTGCGGAACACCTCGTTCCATGTCTCGCCGGGGCTTCTGGACAGGCGAATCTGCCTGCCAGAAATCTCCACCCAACCTGCAGACGCCAGCCCTTTCGCCACTCCTTTCGAAGCTTTCGCAGTGGATAGGGCTTTCGCCAGGTCGGCAGAGCCGCCCGATTCCAGCAGGAGCTCCAGCAGGCGGGCCGACGGCAGGTCTCGCCCCAGAGCGGCCGCCGCTTTCCGGATCACCCGATCCGTCAGGGGGATCACCGGCGCCACCTTGAGCCGTTTCAGTGGGTGGATGGAGGGGGCCGGGAAGTACGGCGATTTCACGATCAGACCGCGGCGTGCCAGCGCGTCTATCGTCTTCCGGCGGGCCAGCTTCGGATGCTTCCGGCGCAGTTCTTTCAAGGTCATCGGCTTCCGGGAGACGATTTCCAGGAGAGCGCGCTGGTCTTGGGGCACATCGTCCGGCGGTTCGGCTCCCTCCACGGCTTCCACCAGGGATTGCGGCTGTGCCCTGAATCCGGGCGGGAACATCATCTCCATGGAGATATGGAGCGGGGCCAGGTAGGTGCGGCTGATCCAGCGAGCAAGCTCGACCTGGTACGGCCGGAGAATGGGACGGGAGTACACCAACCCCAGGATCGGCTTCGTCTCCGCCACGGGGCTTTCTTCGTCCAGAGCGAGGACTATCCCCTGGAGCCGCCGGGAGCCGAAAGAGACCCAGACCAGATGGCCAGGCCGGATGGCGCCTTCCAGTTCCGGCGGTATGTGGTAATGAAATGCGTCCGGGGCCTCGCGCCCCGTGGGCACCGGAATCACCACCTGTGCAAAACGCCTCTCAGACATCGGAACATCTGCTGAAAACGCGGCTTTTCAGCGCAAAGTCGCAAAGAGGCGAAGCTGCAATAGAGCAAAATTTCACCGCTGAGGACGCGAAGAGCGCAGAGGAGAAACAAAAATAGAATCTCGGAGACAGTTTTGCCAGCAGTGACTCCGGAGTCGAGAAATTAGCCCGAAGTCGTCTCTCCGATGCTTTGTTTTTTCTCTGCGTGCTCAGCGAGCCCCGCGGTGAGAAACCGCCCCGAAGAGTCACAAGATTTTTGCGCTTTTGCGTCTTCTTTTGGTCGAACTCGATAGCGCGGAACATGCCTGCTCCCAAAGCTTTCGGTAGCGTTCAAAACTGGGGGGATGGCGTTGTTTTTGGCCCTCACCTACCCCAACCCCTCCCTCTCCCGCTTCCGCAGGCGAGGGAAGGGCCACCGGATGCCTGATCGAGCCAGCTTCGCCTTCTCACTGGCAGAAACGGCTTCGAGAGTGTCTCGCTGGGGCGAGCCAGACGACTCGCCCTACAAAACCCACTGCGGCTAGCGCATGCACGATAGAGACGGCTCAAGGGTGCGAATCTCGACGCGATTTGCCGGTTTTTTCCACGGTACATCTGTGACCGTGGTGCCCCTCTTCCCTCGCCCATTCCACGGGAGAGGGAAGAGGGGCAGGCCGCCGCAGGCGGCCGGGGTGATGGGTGAGGTCAAAAAGCGACCTTTGCCCTTTCCCAAACGAATTGGTAGCGCTCAGAACCGGTGGGATGGGGTGGCTTCTGGCCCTCACCTATCCATGGACGAGGCTTGTCCTCGCCTCTACGCACCGGCATAAGCAGCTTCAAAGGTGTTATGGCGGAGCGGACTGACAGTCCGCTCTACAAAACTCGCCATCAGTGGCGGCGCAAGCAACGTTGGAAATGGCTCAGGAGAGCAATTCCCATGCTATTTGCCACTTTTCCACGGTACGTCTGTGCCCGTGGCGCCCCTCTTTCCTCTTTTTTTGCGCCTTTCGTCGCTTTGCGACTTCGCGTTGACTTCCGACCAGATTCGGTCAACGCCGCGTGCCATGGGTCGCTCAGGAAAATATCACGTACTGCTTCAGGAATTTCACCACCGACGTGAAGAACTGCTCGATGGTCTCGCCCTTCCGCCACCCGTGCCCCTCGCCGGGGTAGACGTGGTACTCGTGGGGCACGCCACGCCTTCGCAAGGATTCCACGATGGTGTCCGACTGATTCTTTGGCACCACCCGATCCTCTTCACCCTGGAAGACCGCCACCGGATCCTGGATCTTGTCGGCGAAGAAAATGGGGGAGCGGTCATGATAGAGCTGAGAGGCCCCCGGTAGTGGCCCCAGGAGGGTGTCCAGGTACCGCTCCTCGAACTTGTGGGTCTCCGCGGCCAGAGTGAATTGGTTGGAGACGCCGTACATGCAGATGCCGGCTTTGAAGAATCCGGGGTAGTCCTCCAGAGCTTTCAGCACGGTGAAGCCGCCGGCGCTCCCGCCCATGATCACCATGCGGGCCGGGTCCACCAGGCCCTCCTGCGCCAGGTGCCGGGCCCCGCTGACCGAGTCCTGCACGTCGTAGATGCCCCAGTTTCCTTTGAGGGCATCGCGGTAGGCTCTGCCGTAGCCGGTGCTTCCACGGTAGTTCACCTGGAGAAAAGCGTAGCCGCGGCTGGTGAAGAACGCCGCGGTCGGATCGAACCACTTGACCCGCTGGCTGGTGGGCCCGCCATGAACCGATACGATCAGAGGAGGCTTGCCCCTCCCCTCGAACCGGCTGTTGACGGGACGGTAGAAGAGCCCGTGAACTTCTCCAGCGTCCTCGCCTTTCCAGACGATGGGCTCTGGTGAGGGGTACTCCTCCGGCGACACTGTCTCCACGAGGGCCCGGCGGACGACGCGGATGTTTTCCCCATCGTGGAGGATGAGCCGGGAAGGCGTCCGGGGGCCGGATGCCAGCAGCGCCACGGTTCCGTCTTTCGGCGAGACGGCGGGCTGGCTCATCTCCTCGTATCCGGGAAGCTGCACCTGCCGCTCCTCGCCTGCGGCTATGTCGTACCGCCAGAGGCTGAGGGTGGCGTCACGGTTGCGGATGTAGTAGAGGCTGCTGCCGTCGTGGGAAAATGCGATGGTGCGCATCCCCTGAATCCATGCCGGAGTTGCGTGCTCCGCGGGAACGTCCGTCACCTGACGGCGCTCTCCGGTCTCCAGGTCGTACAGGTAGACCTGCCACCATCCGGTTTCGTCGGAAACGTACGCCAGGTAGCGCCCATCGGGGGAGAAAGCGGGCTGGAAAATGGAAGTATTCTCGTCCCCGGCCACGGTCTCCACCTCACCCAACATGGGGATGCCGCCGCCGAACGCCAGCTTTCCCATGCGGAGCCAGGTGCCGTCCCAGGGCATCTGTGGGTGGTTCCACGCTATCCATGCGATGCGGTGCCCGCCCGGGTGCCACACCGGTTGCATGTAGAAATCCTCGCCCTCCACCAGTTTCTGAGGCCACAGCTTCCCCTTCGTGTCCACGATGGCTATGTGGTCTTTCCGCTCGTAGGTGTGGACGAACAGAAGCCATCGGCCGCACGGAGAGGGCGTCGGCGACGCCGCGCTGCCGAACGCGGGGGTTATCGGTTTCGCCTCGCCGTAGCTCAAGGGCTGGCGGTAGATCCGCCCGCTGGACGCTTCGACGAAATAGACATCATCCCGTCCCACGCCGAAATCACCGCCGCCGTAGCCCACGCGCGCCCTGACGGAGAGGTCGCTGGTCAGATCTTGGGGCGCTTCCCCGTCCGTGGACGCTGCCACCAGCACTCCCCGACCGGAGCGGGATTCCAGCCATACCAGGGTGGAGCCGTCGGCGCTCCACGCCACATCGCCCAGCCTCATCCCGCGGGCCAGGCTCGCGGGTGTGATAGGGCTGTCCCAAAGGCCATACTGTCTTGCGATTTTCTTCTCCACGTTTTCCTCCATGTTTTACAAACCGGGACATTGGCCCGACCAGCGGACTAACACAGTCCGCTCTACAGCCTGACTTACGACTGACTACCAAAGCGTTATACGCCGCTCATTCCCTTGGACGAGCCGCCGGATGTTTGGGCGCAGCGACCAGAGGACGGCTGCCGAAACGATGACACTGTAGTAGATGACCACTGTGGGAGCGAGAAAAGGCGCCAGGAAGTGAATCAAAACCACCACTATCAGGCCGCCGGCGCTGGCGGTCATGGTAGCCACCGAGGCGTAGCGGCTGACGTACAGTACGAGGAGCGCAATGAGCGTCACCACGCCTCCGACAATCGGATCCAGGGCGACAAGCCCCGCTGCAGACGTGATACCGCCAGCACCGCCGCGAAAGTTCAGGAACACCGACCAGTTGTGTCCAATAACGGCCATGGCGCCTGCCAGGGCTGCGCTCAGGTCCAATCCAAAGATCGCCCGCGCCAGCCACACTGCCAGCACCCCTTTCACGATGTCCCCCAAAACGGTGATCAGGGCTGCGGTCAAGCCGGTAGCGCGCCAGACGTTGGTGCCTCCCGTCCTGCCACTGCCGTGCTGACGGACGTCTACGCCATACAACCTGCCTACGATGTACCCCACCGGGATGGATCCCAGCAGGTACCCCAACACCATAGCGGTCAATACCCTTACCGCAAAAGACATGTAGAAACCTCCACAGAGCAAATTGAAAACGAATCAACAAACCGGCGATCAACTGACCGGCGGCCCACTTTACAGCATCCCGGCCAGCACGATGCGTGGCTTCTGAGGCTCAAACGTGCCCCCAGCCGTCACGATTCCCGGATCAATCGCCTTGCGATCACCAACCGCTGTATCTCGCTCGTCCCCTCGCCGATGGTCATCAGGCGGGCGTCGCGATAGATTCTCTCCACGGGGTACTCCCGGCTGTAGCCATAGCCGCCATGAATCTGGATTGCCTGATACGCCACCCACTCCGCCATCTCCGAAGCGAAAAGTTTCGACATTCCCGCCTCCATGGTGTACGGTTTTCCGGAATCCTTGAGCCACGCTGCATGGTAGACCCCCAGGCGGGCCAGGTAGACTTTCGTCGCCATGTCCGCCAGCTTGAACTGGATTGCCTGATGACCCACCAGGGGCTTGCCGAAAGTCTGGCGTTCTTTGGCGTAGGAAATGGCTGCCTCCAGCGCCCCTTGGGCCAGCCCGATGCTCAGTGCTCCAATCCCTATTCTGCCGCCATCCAGCACGTGCAACGCCTCGTGGATACCCCTGCCTTCCTCGCCCAGGAGGTTGTCCAGGGGGATCCTGACTTCGTCGAGGCTGACGGCGTGGCTCCAGCAGCCGTGGAGGCCCATTTTCTTCTCCGGCGGGTCCACGTGCATGCCTGGCGTGTCCTTCGGCACGATAAACAGACTCAAGCTGTGGCTCCCTCCGGCGGGGTCCGTCCGGGCCAGTATCACTATCACGCCGGCGACGCCGGCGTTGGTAGTCCACATCTTGCTCCCGTTGAGAACCCACTCGTTGCCGTCGCGCCTGGCCGTGGTCCTGACACCCCCCACCAGGTCAGAACCGGCTCCCGGCTCGGTCAGTGAAAGCGCCCCCAGAACCTCGCCGCGGGCCATCGGCACAAGGTATTTCTGTTTCTGCTCCTCCGTGCCGAACTCGGCGATAGCTTCCGAGGCCAGGCAGATGTGATCTTCGGTGATCAGCCCTGTGGAACCACATCCACGCCCAAGTTCTTCCAGCAGGATCGCAAGGCTGATCTCGTCCCCTCCGGCGCCGCCGTATTCCTCCGGGACGTTTATCCCGAGAAAGCCCATCGGCCCCATCTTCCTGATGGTCTCCCAGGGAAACTGGCCCGTTTCGTCCACTTCCCTGGCTCTGGGCTTGACCTCTTTCTCCACGAACTCCCTGGCGGCCTGACGTATCATTCGCTGCTCTTCGTTGAGTTCGAACTCCATTGTTCTCCTCCTGAACGAATTGTGAACCGTGCAGAGATACGAGATACAAAAAAGCGACGGGGCAGTGCCCGTCGCGATGACTTCGGCGGTGGTCGTGCACCGCACCCTCGAACCAAAGCTCCCGGCTCATCTGGGCTAGCCAGCTCCGGCCAGGCACTCCCGCGTCGCCCAGACGACACCGCTTATGGCTGCTTCCTCCCGGACCTGACCAGGTTCACGGCTGTCTGCCGCGCGGGACCCAACCTTCAACACCACTTGGCCCAGACAGTATCGAAAGCCCTGGCCCTCAAGCGCGGATTTCAGCCCCGCTATAGCGGATTTCGGGTACAGGGCACCGCTAGCTCCCCGCCTAGCACGACCATCAATATAGTACTCCAGGCTACAGCTTTTGTCAAACGCATCTTCCCAATGCTTTCGAAGCAAATCAAGGCCCGAAAACGCTCCTGGAAGCCCTCACAGTCGACACAGGGCTTGTGCTGTGGCTTGCCAGGGGTTGACGAGAACCTCCCGAAAGGCAGGTTGATTCCTGGGGGCCCTACGGGCCCCCAGGAATTACTTCGTTTTCCCCCAATGTTCTCGAAGCAAATCAAGGCCCGAAAACGCTCCTGAAAGCCCTCACACTCGACACAGGGCTTGTGCTGTGGTTTGCCAGGAGTTGGCGAAAGCCTCCCGAAAGGCAGGTTGATTCCTTCGTTTTCCCCCCAACATTCTGAGGTAGCATCTCCCTTAGCCATGGCGGTTACCGATCCGTTCCGGCGGAGAGACGATGTCCGAACTCATGTCCAGAGCTCAGCCGCGTAGCAGCATCCGCCTTACTAATTTCCCAACTCTACCCCTGGCCTGCCGAAGAAGCGACACCCTCAGCGGCCTGGCAGCACTCAGCATTTCCGATTCGATCCGCTCCAGCGTGTGCGCCTCTACAGGCGACGGCGACAATGGGGGTAAACTCTGTCCGGGATACCGTGCAAACCGTTTCACACTCACCAACGCCGGTCCAGCCACTTTCAGAAAACCCACTGTCGCTTGCAGGCCTTCCTCTGTCTCGCCAGGGAGCCCCGTCATCACAAACGCGCGGCACGCTATCCCCAGATCGCGGCAAGCGTGGATCACTCCTGTCGCGTGATCCAGGTAACGTCTGGTGTCCCAGCCAGGCAAAAGCCGATCCCATGCCTGCAACAGGTCGCCGTCTGCGCTTTCCACTCCTAGCTTCATCACGGAGCATCCGGCGCGGTGCAGCTCCCGGAGGAGCTCCACGTCCAAGTGCTCTGGCCTGGACTCGCACTCCCACGGTGTGCGAACGCCCCGCTTGCGGATCTCACGCGCCAGGGTCAGGAGCCACTCTCTGTCGGCGGCAGGGGCGGGATCACGCAGCATGTACCTGGGTTTGGGGAATTCCCGCTCCAGCCATGCCAGTTCGTCGGCTACTTTCTCCGGCGAGCGAGAGCGCCTCGGTCGGCCCATCCCCAGCACGTACGGACAGTATCGACAGCGATGGTCACATCCCCAGCTTCCCTGGAATGTGAGGAAAGGGTAGCGATAGTGAGGGAACAGGTCCCACGCCGGCCGTGGCAGGGAGTCGGGATTACCTGCGGGGGTCAGAATGCCAGCAATGGCATCTCGCGCTCGGACGACGGTGGGTGCATCGTCCAGCGAACCTCTTGCCCATGCACGCACTACTTCCAGCACGAGATACGGCACCTCACCACGAAGCAAGGGCAGGCCGGGGAACACAGCAAAAGCATCCGCCCCGAAATACACCAGCGCCGTGCCAGCCAGCAGGAGCATGGCGTCGGGCCTTGCCACAGCCAGCACACGGCAGAACTCCAGGTCATGCTCCAGCGTCTTGGCAGAGGCGTGACAGATGATGAGTCGTTCTCCCTCCGGCATTCGGCTCACTGCCTGGTCATAGGTTAGCCCTTCGGCGACAGCATCCACCGCCTCCACAGGCAATCCTTCTCTCAAGAGCACAGCGCCTGCGTATGCCAGCGTCTGGGGTGGGTAGAAAAACCCACCCGGCCCGTGGACAAGCACTCCCATGCCGCCGGAACCTTCCCGGTTGGCAGTCATCCCCGGTGGCGACGGGGGATTGAGCAGGATGACAGGGTTCACAGATCACCCCGCTTTCCCAGCGCCACCATATGCTCGGCAACCCGCATCGCCAGCGCGTGGATGGTCAAGGTTGGGTTGACCGCCGCGCCAGTCACGAAAATGCTCCCATCAGCGACGAACAGGTTTGGCACGTCATGAGCTCGCCCCCACTGATCCACCACCGACCCTTTCGGGTCGTCCCCCATGCGGCAGGTACCCATGTAGTGCGAGCTTCCGCCGGGCACGAACTTCGGATTCGTGATCTCAATTGCTCCCGCTGCTTCCAAAAGCTCCTTGCTACGCTTCTTGATCTCCTCTACCATCGCACGGTCGTTCTCACCCAGGACGTTGCGGATCCGGGGCACTGGCAGCCCCATGTCGTCCACAACCTTCGGATCCAACGTCACACGGTTCTGCGGATCCGGTAGCTGCTCTCCAACAGTGGCAATGCCGACCATGTGCCCGAACTGCCGTCGCATGGCGTCTTTGTGGGCTTTTCCCCATCCGGGGATGCGACGAGCGGTTGCCAAAGGCCAGAGCCAGCCGTTATCCACCTCGAAGGCCCAACCGCGGGCGAAGGGATGTTCCTTTCTCGTCTCGTAGAAATCCTGGATCACCCCGCCGGCAGGGGATCCTTTCCAAGGGTCGACCCGTTCCGGCATCACGCCGAAGGTAAAGACTGCCAGATGCTCCGTAAAATACCGTCCTACCAGGCCGCTGCTGTTTGCCAGGCCGTTGGGGAAAAGGGACGACCTGGACATAAGGAGGAGCCGCGGGGTCTCCACTGAGTTCGCTGCCAGCACTATCGCTTTGGCTGGCTGTTCGTGCTCCTCGCCGAAGGCATCCAGGTAGATTACGCTCCGGGCGCGTCCGTCGGGGCCGACAGTGATCTCACGCGCCCGCGATAGAGGCTTCACGGTGACATTCCCCGTCGCCTCAGCCCACGGTATGTAAGTCACGTCTGCGCTGCTCTTGGCCTGAATCGGGCAGCCTGTCACCGTGAGAGCACCGCAGTTGATGCATGCTGGCCGACCTTTCCACGGTATCGTCGGCACCGCCTGGGGAGAGGGCACCAGCGTCCACCCGAGTTTGTCCGCGCCCCGCTTGATTGCTTTGCTGGCGCAGTTGAGGCCATGAGGTGGCGTCGGGTACGGGCCTCGGGGCTCGTCGAATGGGTTTGTATTGCTTCCGGAGACCCCTAAGTCCCACTCCACCCGATTGTAGTACGGTTCCAGGTCGCGGTAGGTGATGGGCCAGTCGGTGCCTACGCCATCCAGGGTGTAGGTGTGGAAATCGGAGGTGTGGAGACGGGGGGTCACCGCTGTGTACACCAACGTGGAACCGCCGACACCTTTGACCCGCAGGTACTTGAACCAGGATTTGCCCTCCCACACGTAGAGATCACGGCGCGGGTCGGACGGTGCGAAAGTTTCAGGCCCTCTGACTTCGAAGTCCTGCTTGTCGGCCGGATAGTCTGTTGCAGGGTTGAATCTGGGCCCAGCGTCCAGGACGACCACTTTCAGGCCAGCCTCACCCAGGATTTTCGCCACCACCGACCCCCCTGCCCCAGCTCCCACGATGCATACATCTACCATCGGCTGGGCCACGTTACACCTCCTCAGCAGGGACGCCACCGTAGGCATAGGAAATAGGCGGCTCCAGGTCCAAAAGCCCAACGGCGTCTTTTTTCTCCAGACGAGCGCTCGGCGGGCATTTTTGGTAGTCCGGATAGCCCCACGGCTGCGGCGGGCCGTCGTATCCCAGCATCTTCCATGCCTGAGGCGACGTGTAGAACGCTTCGAACACGTCGTCCTTGAGGATGTTGAAGAACGTTACCTCGCTCCCCCAGCCAAAGACGTCGTCGTAAACGTTTCCAAGCTTGCGCACGACCCTATCGAAAAGCGACGACACCGGGCGGAACCGGCTATGATACGCTTTGTCTATCCCCCGCAGAAACGCCAGTCTTTCCTTCTCCGGAAGCGAGGCGAAATCCCTGCCGTGGAACTGGTGTTTGCTCTTTCGATTCAGCCATGCAAGACCACGGTGATACCGTTGTTGCTGAGCAGGATATTGTGCCAGCATCCGATCGATGTAGTCCGCCACACCCACATCCTCCGCGCCGGGTGCGTCGTCCCTTGGGACGATGATGGCTGCCGCGGCCTCGACCATGG
>WFSD01000098.1 GCA_015486235.1 Anaerolineae bacterium | reverse complement strand
GAAGCAATTCCTGGGGGCCCGTAGGGCCCCCAGGAATCCCCAGAACCGTTATCGCTCTACGTCAACCCCAACGGCAAGTAGCGGATCGCTTCGGAAGCGTCGAGAATGCCCCTGGAGCGTTTCGTGCTTTCCATTTGCTTCGAGAGCCCTCTGTGGCCAAGATGTGAGTACGGACATGGATCGTGAGCAAGGCAACGTTCGGCCTGTACGGGTGCCGCATGCGGCCCCGTACAGGCCGACAGAGTCAAGCCTGCGATGCCGCGTCGGGCATTCGGTAGAGCCACACACAGCCGCCCATGAGCACCCCAAGAGCTGCCAGCATCAGCCAAATCCCATATCCGACCGAGATATGCTCCCGGTAGAGGTCGGCTATGCAAGGAAAGAGGAGGTGAAACTGATAGAGAGGCACGACAGCGGACAGGGAGAAAAGCATGCCCAGGAAGAGGGCGACGACACGCCTGTGAAGCCTTCCCAAAAGCGGGGAAACGATCGCGGCGAAAATCGCCAGCCCTATCGCCAGCGCCTGCTGCCGGAAATCCACCGAATGGAGCATAAGTGCAGGCGTCCATATAGGCGGCAACATGGCGAACGCAGGAGGAAACGCCAGCAGTGTCAGTATCACACGAAGCCACTCTGGCACCGGCAGCTCGCGCCGCCACACCAAAAAGCTTACGCTCACGCTGAGGGCCAGCGCGGGAAGATAGAAACCCGCCCGCCATAGGTGCAACTGCCCAGATCGCACCTGCGGCAGGAATTTGACGTACTCGCCCATATCTATCCCCAGGATGACCAGGCCGACGTCCTTGTGTGGTACCCATGCGCCCCAGTACCCGGCGGCCCAAAGCACCAGTCCGACTGGAAACAACAGCCATATCCACCGACGGGATGGACTCATTGGGCAGCCTCCCTCTGAGCCAAACGTTTCGCCATTTTCAGCCTGATTCGCTGGCGCTCTCTTGCCTCTTCTGCAAGCTGTTTTTCCTCATCGGTTTCAAGTATCAGCGGCGGCACTGGCGTGGGCTTGCTGTGTTCGTCCAAAGCCACGTACACCAAATAAGCCGTGTTCGTATGAGTCTTCTCGCCTGTAAGGAGGTTTTCTGCCTCGACCCGCACCTCCACTTCCATCGATGTGCGACCGACATACGTGAGCCGCGCCTCGAAAGTGACCAGAGTGCCCACATAGATCGGCTTCAGGAAAGACATGGAGTCCACCGCTACGGTTACCGTATTCCTCCGCGAGTGGCGGGACGCGGCTATCCCCCCCGCCTCGTCCGCCAGCTTCATGATGATGCCTCCGTGGACGTTCCCAAGAGGGTTAGCATCGCCAGGCATCATGAAATGGCTCAGGATCGTGCGGGATTCGGAGACCCGCCGTCCGACCTGTTCGCTCATTTTTTCCGCTCCACTTTCTGATAGACTTCCAGCAATCGAGAGGCTCCCCGTTCCCAGGTGAATTGTCGGGCACGGCGCAGGCCAGATACGATCAGAGAATGCCTCAGTTTCTCGTCGCTCAACAGCCGTGCCATCCCTTCTGCGATGCCTTCCTCGTCCTCCGCCGATACCCAGAGCGCCGCCTCGCCAAGAACCTCCGGGAGGGAAGAATTTTCCGCCGCCAGAACAGGCGTGCCACAGGCCATGGCTTCCAGCGGGGGCAGCCCAAATCCCTCGTAATGGGAAGGGAACGCGAAAAGGTCCGCGGCGGTGTAAAGAGCGGGAAGATCTTCGTCCTCCACGAATCCAGGCATATGTATCTGCTCTCGATAAGGAGAGTGCTCCACCTCACGGAAAACACCGTCGTACAGCCACCCCTTCCCCCCGGCTACCACCAGGTGATGCGGCAAGCGGTGTACCCGTTTCATCAGGCCGAAAGCACGGACGAGCCCATCGAAATTCTTGCGCGGCTCCAGGGTGCCAAGGCTGAGAATGAAAGGCACGTCTCCCAAGTCGTATTTTCCTCTCACGCCGGGCACCATGTCGGGGACGGGATGAAACCTGGGTTCCACCCCGGAGTACACCACGCTCACTTTTTCCGGTGGGGCACCCAGGAGATCCACGACGTCCTTCCTGGTGGCTTCCGAATCGGCCAGAATGCGGTCAGCCCTGGTGATGGATTTCGGAACCACCGACATCAGGTAGGCTCGAAGGGATGGCTCGGCGTATTCCGGAAATCTCCAGAAAGAAAGGTCGTGAATCGTAACGATTGCAGCAGCACGCCTGATCGGTGGTAAGGCGTAGTTCGGCGAGTGATAAACATCCACAGGGCCAGAGAATATCTCCACAGGTATCGGGAGCCTGAGCCGTTGCCACAGGACAGCCGCTGTGCGATCGCTCAGCGGGAGGTGTCTGCTCCTGAAATTCTCTGGCCACAGGAAATCGTCAGCAGGAGCATCCTTGCTGACAAGGAGCACATACTCCCTGCTGGAGTCCATGGAGGCCAGCGCCTGAACAAGGCCCCGGGTATACCTGCCGATACCCCCTCGCTGACGCAGGGCGGGCGTATAGTCTATAGCTACTCTCATGCCCCTTTCCCAGCAAACAGGATTCCGAGGGCTTTTGCGAGGGCTTTCTTGTCACTTTCGAACGACAATTTCTTCTCCGCTTCGGAAGATGGCACCCACCGTGCTTCCAATACCTCATCGTTATGATCGGACACGTCGCCACCGACTGCACGCAGCAGAAATTGATGCACATCCTTGTGCACCCTGCGCAGCTTTTCCCCCGATCGGCTGAAAAACCAATAGTCAACCGTGCCAAGGGGCACCTCGACCTTAGCCTCTATCCCCGTTTCCTCTTTGACCTCTCTTTCCGCCGCCTGTTCCGGAGTCTCCCCTTTCTCCACGTGGCCTTTCGGCAAGGTCCATGTGTCGCCGTGGCTGTAAGGGACAAGGATGAGAAGGATTTCCGGCTTTCCCTCTTTCCTCCTCCGATAAACGATCCCTCCGGCGGAAACTTCGTGTCGGCTTGGTATTGGCATCTCGCTTCTCCTGGCTGTCCTGCTATGCTGATTGTACAAAATCAAAGCGGAGTTTGCCAGTTTGACCTCGTGAAGGTTTTGTGCTACCATCTTTTCGCCTGCGGGCGAGCATGCAATACTTGTTGAGAACGTATATTCACACAAAACACAAGGAGGTGAAACTATGGCGTACGTAATCGCGGAAGCATGCATTGGCACTAAGGACACTGCCTGTGTGGATGTCTGCCCGGTAGAGGCTATCCATCCCAGCAAAGAGGAGCCTGGGTACGAGGAAGTGGAGCAGCTCTACATCGATCCTGAAGCCTGCATCGATTGTGGCGCATGCGTTCCAGAGTGCCCCGTGGAAGCTATCTACGCGGAGGAAGACCTTCCAGAAGAATTCTCCAACTATCTGGAGAAGAACGCTGACTGGTATGCTCTCTCCCCCGACGAGTTCAAGGAAAAGTGGGGCTCTGTCGGAAACACGCTGGAGTAATTCTTGGAACGAGCTACTTCGTGGGGTACCCCCTAGGGTGCCCCTTTTTTGTTCTCATATTCACGATAAACCGGCCAGCACCGCACTAACCCAACCGTGGTGATTGCTGGGCACCTTCTTGCCATCCCAGGCGCAGGCGTGCCTCAGCTTGCGCACTACTTGTTCGTCAGGGGGGAGGAAATGAGTGAGCGGAAATTGCTTGAATGGATCCAGATTGTCTTTGCTGCAGGAATCGTCCTCTGGTGGGCATTGTTCTTCATGGTCGAAAGGAACAACCCGGTGAACACTCCAGAGTATTTGGCGTTCGAGGGGTCGTTCCCTCCGGCGGATTTGGGCTGGCTTGTGCCGTTGCTGCTAGCGGCAGCGCTGGGCAACATGCGCGGGCGCCAGTGGGGCACTTCTTTCACCCTCATGTCAGGGGCAGTGCTGGTATTCCTCGGGTTGTTGGATACGTCTTTCAACCTGCGTAACGGCATCTATGCCCGTAGCGTGACCGATGGCATCGTGAATGTATCCATCAACGCGGCATGCCTGGCATTCGGCCTGGCAAGTGTAGCCTGGACACTGTATGTTCTATCCAGGCGAGGCCGGGGAACGAACTAGATGGCGCTGCGGGAGAGCGAAGCAATTCCTGGGGGCCCGTAGGGCCCCCAGGAACCCCCAGAACCGTTGTCGCTCCACATCAGCCCCAACGGCAAGTAGCGGATCGCTCCAGAAGCGTCGAAAAATGCCCCTGCTCATTGGCGGAAATCGGTGCGGACGCGAGCCTTGAAAGGTTTTTGCCAAGAGGATGCCGACTTCATCTGAAAGTGCTGCCATAGCTCCAACCCTGCCGTGTAGAGGAATCCAACCAGGTACAACCCAAGGAATGGAACCACGTAGGGATCCCCTTTGGCAAGGGCGATCGCTATCGTCAGTGCAGCGTATCCTGCAAGAGTCATCTCTCCCCAGAACGTCCGAGCCAGGCGAAGAGCGTAAGCTTTGCCCTGCCATTGTTCACCGGTCTTCCTTACGCTGAATTTCGGCGTCCGTAGGAAATCGTTATCCCTCTCGAAAAGCCCCCCCATGATGGCCAGGGTGTTGCTCCAACTAATGCCAATGCCGAGCATAGCAAGGAAAGGGAAGTCCAACATCCGTCTCCACCACTCCTTCGGTGCGGCGGCTCTCTGTGCAACCCCGTAAAGGAGCACAGGGCCCAATCCGGCCAGGCTTACGTACGCCAATGGCCACGGCACGCGGACGCCCATCCACACTATAGGCAACAGCAGCACCAACAACAGGAGCATCAGCGGCGACACCATGTAGCCTGCCAAGTGCATCAACGATTCCGCTTTGGCCCACCATGGGAGAGCGGATCGGAGTATTTCACCGCTCAGAGAGCGCAGCACCTGGGTGGAACCGCGGGCCCACCGGAACTGTTGGCGTTTGAAGGCTGCCAACTGCGGCGGTAGCTCCGCCGGAACCACTGCATCCGGCAGGTACATTCCTTTCCATCCCCGTATCTGCGCCCGAAAGCTAAGGTCCATGTCCTCCGACAGCGTCTCCGCCGACCAGCCGCCGCTCTGCAGGATGCAGCTCTTTCGCCAGATTCCAGCTGTGCCATTGAAATTCATCATCAAGCCAGATCGAGACCGGGCTACCTGCTCCACTACGAAATGACCATCCAGCGCCAGCCGTTGGGCACCAGTCAGGCGGGAGTAATCCGGGTTCAGGTGCCCCCAGCGGGTCTGGAGGAAGCCCAGCGATGGATCGCCGACGAAATATGGCACGGTACGGAGGAGCCAGTCCTCCGGCGGCACGAAATCCGCATCGAACACGGCGACGAGATCGCCAGAGGCGGATCTCAAACCGTGGGCCAGCGCTCCGGCTTTGTATCCCCGCCTTTCCGTCCGGTGGACCACCTGCACGGAGAGACCTTTCCCCCTGTATTTTCTGGCATACCATTCGACGATGGTGTGGGTCTGGTCATCCGAGTCGTCAAGGATCTGGACTTCCAGCAAGTCACGGGGGTACCTGAGCCTGGCGACGGCGCGCAGTAGCCTGGGTACCACGTACCGTTCGTTGTAAATGGGCAGCTGTACGGTAACGGCAGGATATTCTTTCACCTCCGGAGGCTGGATATGCTCCTTCCGGTGACGCAGATAGAGGAGGAGCAAGGCGATAGCCTGCAATCCATACAGTGCCGTCAATACAGCAGCCGCGGCGTATGACGAAGCAAGTGTCTGACGCAATTTACCCCCCCTTTTCGAATGATGCGCGGGCAAGTATAGCATCTGAGCATGAAAGTTGCCAAAGGCTGGCGTGGATATGCTGCGTACCCATTCGCATGCTCAAGGGGTGGGGTCATTTCGGATCGAGACACTTGGGGGCCCGGACACAAGTTCGGACATGGCGAGTAGTGGTGCATCGTGAGCAAGGTAACGTTCGCCCGGCGCGGGTGCCTCCCGCGGCTCTGCATCAGTTGAGTGATGGGGGAGGGCAAAAGGCAATCCTAGCTCCCTTGCCCATGCCAACTCATCCTATGAATCAAGTCGGGTGGATGCAGGGTTGGATTGCGTTTCTATTCCCCCAACAGCAACCGGATCGACTCTATCAAATCTGCCGTGGCGCTCACAAGAGGTTCTACCGTCTCGCCATCCAATGACACGAAGTCAATATAGTCGCCTTCCTGACGCAAATCAAACAGCCGATTGTAGAGCCGCCCATTCTCTTTCGATACGATCCTCGTCTTGATGCAGTGTCGATTGAACAATGCCTTGACGCCGCTGTGTTTTGTCGCTGCACGCCCGTCCTGCACCAACAGGGCAGATACCGCATAGAACGCCGCGTAGTAGAGGCGATTGGCGCAAGCGTTCAGTGCCCGATGCTTTGCATTACCCGCGCTTCCTCTAACGTTTCTTCTGCCCGCTGCAAGCGATAGGAAACCAGCGCTTCGAGTTCGTCTGCCTTCATACTGCTATTCCGTATCTTTCTATCTCCTGGCGCAACGGGATGACTTCATAGCGTCTGGACAACCATTCCTGCTTGCTGCGAATGATACTGCTCAACACAGTATCCGTTTCCAACTCTATATCATACAAACGGTCTTTGATTTGCATTTCCAACGCGCTGTCTACTGGCTTAGGCAGCAGAATCAGGAAATCCCAATCGGAATCTGCCCGCGCTGTCCCCCTTGCACGAGAACCGTACAAGATGACTTCAGCTTCCGGCTCCAATGTCTGCACAGCCGCTTTGACTCGTTTCAGCAACTCGCTTCTACTTACAGTCTCCTTCATCATTACCCACCAACCTTCCTCACATCCGCCTCAGAGCCCGCACGTCTTCGTCTGTGACATCGAAGTCCAGACCCTCCCACAACCCGCCCAGCGCTACGGCTTCCCGAGATTCCTGGACGCGATACTTGAACCTGAGAGAATCAAGGATCTGGGCAAGCTCCTCGATCCCTCCGAAGGCAACATGTCTACGGCTCGATACACTTTCTGCTTGACCGCTGAGTCCCTGCCCATTGTTCTCAGCACCTCGTGAACTCCTCTAACGAACTTGCGGCCCATTGCCGTTCTCTTCTTGAAGTATAGCACAGCCTCTCACTTTCGGGCAACGGGATTTTCTTGCAGTCACGCCCTCAACTCCTCCCACTCCCAACCTGCGCAATCGGACTTCATCCCCTCCAGGCTTGCCAGCAACATCGTCCCTGCAGGCCAGCCACGCTGACGGGACCCCGGGCCAGTATCCTGCGCTGCCTCTCCAGCTTCTTCTCCGTGAAGAGCACCATCGCCAGCCTGCCGATGAGGGCTTCCATCTCCTCCATGACCACGCCGGCACACTTATCTCTTCGGATCGGTCCGTAGCAAAGGTGAATCCTGTGCACCGCCTCCCAGCGGATGCGGGGGTCGAGGCCGGATTTCAGCAGCACGCGATACGCCGGGTTCATCACCTGGGCTACAATCCGGTGGAGTTCAGCGGTGGTGAGCCACTTCGGTTTCCCCTCAGGGACGATTCCTCACCGCAGAGCACGCTGAGCACGCAGAGGAACAAAAAGCCGATAGCTGCTTTTGTCCCTGGGATAAGCTCTTTACGAGAGCTGACGGCTATCGGCCAACGGCTAGCGGCTCTTAGAATACTTTTGTAAAGCCCATCGCGGCCGGGCAGCCATGGATGAACGACCGCGTAGAAATACGACAGCCCCACCATAGAAGGCCTCTCAGGGGCATTCTCGACGCTTCTAAGGCGATCCGCTACTTGCCGTTGGGGTTCATGTAGAGCGATAACGGTTCTGGGGATTCCTGGGGGTCCATAGGGCCCCCAGGAATTACTTCGTTTTCCCTCCTTTCTTTGCGATTTGACACCACCCTTGCGCGTGGTTTACAATATTCCAAGATGGGAATAGGATGGCGGAGGATATGGCGACAGTCACGACGAGTTCGGTTCAGCGGGCGACGAAGCTGGCGAAGTTACTGGGGAACCCGGTGCGCCTTCGGATACTGCTGGCACTGCGGGAGAAGCCCAGATGTGTAGCGGAGTTGATGCGGGTGACGGGGCGCTCCCAGGCCAACGTTTCGCAGCACCTGATGGTCTTGCGGGCCGCGGGAATGGTGGCTGCGGACAGGGAAGGAATGCGCGTGGTGTACCGCCTGCGGGATCGCAAGATCGACGACCTGCTGGATCGGATTGTCGAGCTTGCCGCCGCATTCGATGAGTTGGATTACCTGGACGGCATGAGGCGCAAACCATGTGGGCCAGGCAAGCGCGGGTGGTAGGCAGAAGATTCTTTTTTTGCCGAACATTATTCCAATATTGGAATCAGGAGGTTGTCATGAGGATTGCTATCACATCCGAGAGCACGGCGGGGCTCGAAAGTCCCGTCAGCTATCATTTCGGCAGGTGCCCGTACTACACCATCGTTGAGGTGGAGGACGGCAAAGTGACGAAAGCAAAGTCCGTGCCCAATGCCGGCGCCGATGGACATTCGCCGGGAGAGCTTCCGGCGCTGATCAAGCAGTACGGCGTGAACGTGCTCCTGACCGGGGGGATGGGACGGCGGGCAGTGGATTTCTTCACCCAGTACGGCATCGAGGTTGTGACCGGTGCCCAGGGCACGGTGCGCAACACACTCGAACTGTATTTCGGCGGGCAGTTGCGCGGCTATTCGCCGTGTGAGAAAAGCAAGGAGCACTCCGGCGATGGCTGTGAAGGCGGCCGTGGCCGTGGACACGGGCAAGGGTGCAATCACTGAAGAAACGTAGCTGCTCAGGCTGTACTGGCTGCAGAGAGATTCTAACAGCGCGGCCGAGGTAAAGAGCTCACCGCCGAGGACTAAGAGCCGCTAGCCGCTGGCCGATAGCCGTCAGCTCCGGTAAGGAGCTTGTCCCAGAGGCGAAAGCCTCTATCGGCTAATGGCTGACTGCTGACAGCCTTTTATTTCTCTGCGTGCTCAGCGAGCTCCGCGGTGAGAAGTGGCTCTGAACGGTTATTTTTGAAAAACCTTTGCGGCTTTGCGTTAACTTTTGGCGCACACTTCTCGGAGGGCTCTGTGGAAAACGAAGACCCGCATGTGGGTTTGTTGACGATATTCCTTTCATTCCTGGAAGTGGGCACGGTCGCCTACGGGATGGCGATTCTGCAGAAAATCAAGGCTCTGCTCCTGCGCCGGGGCTGGATGACCGAGGAGGAAATTGGCGAGGCGCTGGCGATGGTGCAGCTCTACCCCGGCCCGCTGATGCTGAACCTGGTCACCTACGCCGGGTATGAACTCCGGGGCGTATGGGGCGCCACCATGTCCACCGTGGGGTTCGTTCTGCCTTCGACCGTGCTGATGCTGGGGCTTTCGGCGGCGTATTTCGCTGCGGGAAAGATTCCCCTGGTTCACACGATGTTCCTGGGGCTGGACGCGATCATCGTGGGCGTGGTGCTGGAAATCTTGCTCGACTTCGGCGGCAAGGCCGTGAAAGGCCCGCTGGAAGCGACCATCGCCCTGGGAGCGTTCGCGGCGCTCCTGGCACGAATCAACCCGGTATGGATCGTGCTGGTGGCGCTGGGCATTGGCGCTCTGTTCATCCGCCCGAAGCCGAAGCCAGGAAAGAAACCTGGCATCCCGGTCAGGCCTAAGGCTTCCACAGGGCGGTGGATCGGGGTTGCGATTGCGCTGGCGGTGGTGCTCGCCGTGGTAGTCTTCTCGTGGGCGATGCATTCGGCGGCGGGGAGCGCCAGCCTGGCTTTCTTCAAGGTCGGCTCGGTGGCATTCGGACACGGTCTGGCAATCCTGCCGCTGCTCCAGGCCGAGGCTGTGGACGCCCACCACTGGGTCACGATGCAGCAATTCGCCGACGGAGTGGCGCTGGGGCAGGTCACGCCGGGACCGTTCCTGATAACCGCCACTTTCATCGGGTACAAGCTCGGCGGGGTGCTGGGCGGCGTGCTGGCGACATTCGCCATTTTCTCGCCGTCCTTCGTGATGACGCTCATCGTCGCAGAAGTGTACCAGAACGTCCGGTCGCTGAGGGCCGTGCGGGGAGCGCTGGCGAGCGTCCTGGCGACGTTCGTCGGGCTGATTGCGGTCACGGCGCTCTCGCTGGGGTACGCTGGAATCAGAGGGACGCCGTCGCTGGTGCTGGCAGGCGCTGCGTTCATCGGCGTGCGGTATTTCAAGCTAGACTTGCTCTGGGTGATACTCGGTGGGCTGGTGGTCTGGCTCGCCGTAGCGATGGTAGGCGTGGTCTAAGCAAGGAGGCGCGCATGGCTCTCGAGTACGACGAGAGCGAGCGCCGGGTCGCTCTGCTGCACAAGAACCTGGAGCGGCACGGAACCATCTACAACACGCTGGCTTCTTCCAGCCTCGTCTCCGGCGAAATCATTGCGAAGAAGCCATGGGAAACGCCGGTGGAGGGATGAACGATGCTGGAAGTTGCAGTGGTAACCATCAGCGATAGGGCTTACGAAGGAATCTACGAGGACATCAGCGGGCCGACACTGGTCTCGATTCTCGAGGAGATGGGGGCGAGAGTGGTCGCCAGGGAGGTGGTGCCGGATGAACCGGGGACCATCGCCAGTACGCTGCGCCGCCTGGCGGACGAGCATGACGTGCACCTGATTCTGACGACAGGAGGCACGGGGCCTGCGCCGCGGGACAACACGCCGGAGGCGACGAAATCGGTCGTCGAGAAGGAGATGCCGGGGCTGGCGGAGCTCCTGCGCCGGGACGGATACCGTCGCACGAAATGGTCGGTTCTGAGCCGGGGAACGGCGGGCATACGGGGCAGGACGCTCATCGTCAACCTGCCGGGCAATCCAAAAGCCGTGCGAGAGGGGATGGAAGTGCTGGGTCCCCTGCTGCCGCCCACGGTTGCGCTGATCCGGGG
>WFSD01000097.1 GCA_015486235.1 Anaerolineae bacterium | reverse complement strand
GTACACGCCGATGCAATTCTATTCTGCTGTGTGCCACACCCTGATGTGCTGTTCTGAGGACTGCATCGGCAGTTCGAACGCCGTTTGTTTCATCAAGCGCTTCTTGGGAGCACCAACTTCTTTCAAACCGCAGCTCTGGGTACCTCAGCCTGCATGAGGCCAAGATAAGGTGCTGAAGACTTTCATTTCCCCATACGTCAACATGATGCTGTGATGTCCGTCGCTCCCGTCGCAAGAAGAGCCGACAGAAACCCACTCTGTCGGCTTTTTTCGCGCAAAAATCGGGCACAAAAGCGCCGTTTTGGCCCGGTTCTGACGCCGAAAACGTATCGCGGGTTGGAATTCTGCCCATGACATCCAAACCGCGATGTTGGACAGCTACGAAGGTTTGCTATGTCACCCTCAACGTTGTAAAATGTGCAGGAGCAAAATAAAAACCTCGCCCAGTATGCCATTACCGGCGAGGTTCGACCGGAGCGGCAATGGCGCCCCGGCAGGACGTAACATAGCATAGTCGCCCGCCGGAGTCAAGCCGACCCGGCGGGCCTTTGCTTTTTGCCGATGCATCTCTTCCATGGACAGACGCAGTGAAGGATAAACTACCAGATGATACTCTTTGGAACAACATAGATGGATTCGGAGACCGACTTTGCCACAGGCCTAATTCCAAAAGGCAGCATCCTCAAAGGCCCTTACTGGCCGGAACCGGTGCGCGTCCTATCCGCTCAGATGCGCAACCAGCGCATCGAGATTCACGCTGTCGGCTTGCAAACCGAGCGTTACTTCTCCAGTCTCTTGGACATGGCGGAGTTCCAGGCCAGCGTGCAGATGACGGCCCGGGAAGCCCCCCTTACCTTTGCCGCCACCTTCAGGCATTTCCGCCTGTCAAACTGCTGGAGAGGCGTGGCGAGAATGTGGAGCTTCTGGGGCCACGTCAGCGGGCGCGGGACGAACACCTGGGCGAGTCCGGTCCGGGTGGGCAGATGGTGCCGCTGATTGACGTATTGCACCGTGCCTGCGTTCTGTGGGATCAAGGGAATCGCGCTGGCCTGACGGAGTTCCTGGCTCGTTCCGGCCACGCCCGCGACGAGGCCTTGTGGGTTGTGGCTCAGGCCCTGGCAGAGATCCTGCCGGAAGGTGACAAGGAAAAGCAGATGCTCCAAGGATTGCTGATGAACAAGGAACAGGTGGTGAACGAAATGCGACAGGGACGGTTGTTCGAGGTGTAATCGCAATGACTTTCGAAGAACTGCGAGCTCTGATCGCCCGTGGCGAGGGGCAACAGTTAGATTTCAAACGTGGGATTCCGCCGGTGAAGGATCTGGCCCGGATGGTCATCTGCCTTGCCAACGCCGCGGGTGGCAAGATTCTGCTGGGGGTGGACGACGATGGACAGATCATAGGCTGCACTTCGTACGACGTGCCGCAGATCTTGTCCGGCATCTACCGGGCCACCGATCCGCCTATCACCGTGGATGTCGAAGAAGTGGACACGCCTCAGGGTGCCGTGCTGGTGATCCACGTGCCCCGCACATCCTTCATCCACAGCACCACTGGCGGTCTCTTCCAGCGCCGGGTGGGCAAGGAGTGTCTGCCTATGTCACCCGGCGACGTCCTGGCCTTCCAGTCGGAGCGCGCCGGACTGGACTATACCGCCCTGCCTTTGGGAAACGCTCGTTATCCCGACGATGTGGATTCCCGAGCAATGGAAGCGTTGCGAGCGGAAATCGAGGTGCGTAACCCATCACTGGCCCGCTACAGTGACCTGGACCTGTTGCGCAGCCTGGGCCTGTTGCTGGATGAGGGAGACCAGTTGAGGCTGACTGTCGCCGCAGGATTGCTTCTCGGACGGCCGGAGATGCTTCGCAAAACCTTGCCCCAGGCTGAGGTGGCCTACTTCCGCCAGCGCACCGACACCGACATCCATCTCTCGGAACGATTGTACCTGCCCCTGCCATTGCTGCTCCAGCGGCTGGAGGAATTGATTGAAGCCGCCAACGAGGTGCGCTCTTTTCTCCTGGGACTGCAACGCATCGATGTCCCCCTGTTCCCGCAATCCGTCTATCGCGAGGCTATCCTGAACGCCGTCGTTCATCGCAACTACGGGTTGCCGGGCAACGTCATCGTACGGCATTTCCCGGACCGGCTGGAGGTGTACAGCCCGGGAGGCTTCCCCGCTGGCGTGACTCCGACCAACATCCTGCACCAGGTGGTGCCTCGCAACCGGCTGCTGGCTGATGTCCTGGGCCGGATAGGCTACGTGGAGCGGGCTGGCTACGGCGTGGATATGATGTACGAGCAAATGCTTCGCCTAGGTAAAGAACCGCCCTGGTTTGTTCCCGATGAGTTGAGCGTGCGGGTAGTCATCCGGGATGAAACATTCGATGAGGCATTTGTGGTTTTCGTTCAGCGGCGCCTCCGGACCGGGTCGCCGCTCACACTGGAGCAATTGCTGGTGCTGAGCCACCTCAAACGTCATTTGGAGCTGGACCTGACGACGGCGATGGCGTTGTTGCAGCGCAATGAACAGGAGACAGGAGAAGTGCTTGCCGGAATGGTGCGAGAGGGTCTGCTGGATCGGATTGGATCTGGTAAGAAGGCCGTGTATCAGCTTACCATCGAGACTGCCGAGCAGATCGGGGTCTCGCTCCTTGGGCGACTGCTCACCCCTGCGGAGCAGGAAGCGCGGGTGCTGGAATACGTGCGGGAGCATGGGCAGATCACAAATCGGGAGTGCCAGTTAGTATGTGGACTCAGCCCTGATCGGGCATTCAAGCTGCTGGCGCGCCTGGTGAGAGCGGGAAAACTGAAAGCTATAGGTGAAAAGCGCGGCCGCCGCTACATTCCGCCGGACGGATAATTTATCCACCAGGCGGATCCAGAATATCCGACGGGCGGATAAATTATCCACTGTCATCAGCTCGAGATAATGCGACCACGATAGAGTGTCCTGCACTGCAAGGTGGAGGATTGCACAGGAGCGGATACGCTATGCTCGTGGCGCAATCACCTACGAGCAATGCATACAGATATACATCCTGACCATGGGCTGGGCTCTATCAGAGACTCTGCCCAGTGGGACGTAGAAATGGAGATCGCGGAGTTGAGATTATCATTACCAGGATGTAGATAAGGTGTTAATTTTCCGTTGCGACAACACGGCCCATCGCCCTCCATTTTCACAGGCGGAGCATAAGCATATACCTGGAGGGATGGAACTGTCACCTGCGCCCTCGTTAGCCCAGCTTGTGGATGAAATCCTTAAGGGGAGATAATGGGAAAGACAGGCCTGCATGGGCCAAAGGCGGAATTGCTCTCGCCGGAGGACATGTATAAGGATGAGCCTTACTTGTTGGAAGCACTTGGGGAAAAGCAAGCGAAGCGGACAGCTCGTAATGTTCTAGCGAGTCTCAATGTTGGCCAAATGCTCCGTGAGCATTTGCGCGGAGAAAGAGGGAGCTATCGCCCCAGTGCTTAGAGTTTTCTTCGTGGCTGTTGTGTCTATGGCCTTTGCGCCCTGGTAGAGGCAGCCTGAACCAGGGACGAGGACTTGCCGAGGCATGTGGAACCACTGAAGTACTGATAGCTGCTGAGGGGTTTGGCCTGAGGGCTTTGGCTACAAGTTAAGGGATCAAGCGTCTTGTCAAATTCAGGCCAGCGCATTTGTTTCAGTGCTGGTTCGGCGTACAATTGAAGTATGAATGAGAAAACCATTGGGACCAAAAAAGTGGAGAAACCGAGCTCTGTACGTCACACACGCGCTATTCAGCGAGACCGCACCAAGCGTCAGACATCCTGTCCGCCCGACGAGGAAATAGCCCGTCTATTTGAGGAAGTAATCCACCCTGCTACGTTGGCGCAGTTGGATTACTACCGTCGATTGGGGTTACGAGAGCGAGTATTGACGCTGCCGGTCATGGTGGCGTTGGTACTGAGCATGGTTTGGCGGCAAATAGGGGAAGTAACGGAATTAGTGCGTTTACTGCGTACAGAGGGGTTACTGTGGAGCGGGCAGAGGGAAGTCAGCCAGCAAGCCTTGTCGGAACGGTTTCGCACTTTTCCGGCGGAGCTATTTCGGCGAGTGTTTTTGGCAGTGCTGCCGGAGATGTTTGCACGGTGGAGGAGTCGAAAGCGACCATTGCCTCAAGAGATAAAATGGGCGATGGAGCGCTACACAGAGGTAAACGTGGTAGATGGTTCCACGCTGGATGCACTTTTAAGGAAGGTAGGGTTGTTGCGAGGGAGGGAGGAGAATCCGCTGGCAGGACGGATGACGGCGTTGCTGGACTTGTGTTCTCGGCTTCCACGAGTTGTGTGGTACGAAGAGGATGCTCAAGCTCATGATCAGCGCTTCTGGCCGAGGATTCTAGAGGAACTCAAAGCTGGGAGCTTGGTTATCTTTGACCTTGGGTACACCAATTTCAAGGTATACGCTCAACTGACAGCCAGGAACATGACATTCATCACTCGAGCCAAGCGGAATCTCTCTTATCAGGTGGAGAAGTACCTACACCGTACGGCCCAGGTTCATGATGCAATCGTATGGATAGGTGAGGGTGGAAATCGGCAACAGGTACGGTTGATCCAGGTGTTATACAAAGGGAAGTGGTTCCGCTACCTGACGAACGAGCTGGACGAGGAACGGTTGCCAGCCCCGTATGTGGTGGCTCTATACTGGCAACGGTGGAAGATAGAGACGGTGTACTCCATAGTGAAGCGTTTGTTGGGGCTGGCTTACTTCTGGGTAGGTTCGTTGAACGGAGTGCAGCTCCAGTTATGGGCAACCTGGTTGATGTACGCCGTGTTGGTAGACTTGACGGATGCAGTGGCGGAGGAACTCAACCAACCGTTTGCAGCTATTTCCATGGAGATGGTGTACCGGGGCCTGTATTATTTTACCCAGGCTTATCACAGAGGTGAAGCGAAAGACCCGGCCGCTTACTTGGCAGCCAATGCTTCTCTTCTTGGGGTGCTCAAGCGCAAACGTAAGAGGAAAAGGCCGTCACCTTTGGTGCTGTTCAATTTGACAAACTCCGCGGGTCCTTAACTTGTAAGCAATGGTCTCAGAGGCCTCAAGGAGACCCCTGAAATTGCTTTGGGCTTTCGATTTGCTGCGAAATCCTGAAAGCGAGGCATAAGCTCCAAAGGGATGCGATTGTCGGGGGAAAAGCGGAGGAGGGGGCAGATGCTTGCTGCCGATGGCAGTCATTCTGAGCCAGACTGCCTTCCGCTGCCAAACGACACGAATCGCTTGGAAAAGACAATCAAGTCGTCGCCGGGAGCGTAGAAATCGTGGATAGTCGCTTCGCGTTCGTACCCGGCGGACTCGTACAGGTGCCTGGCAGGGGCATAAGGTGGCGTCCCTGAAGTCTCTATCAGCAATAGCCTGCCAGATGCCACTCGTACCCGTTCTTCCACCTGTGCCAGCAATGCCCGACCCACTCCCCGCTCTCGGTTCTTGGGATGTACGGCTATCCAATACAGATCGAAAGTGCCTTCTGTGAGAGGGTGAGGCCCGAAACACACATATCCCACGACTTGCCCTTCTTCCCGGCAGAACACCATGAACTCGTAACCGCTATCCGTGCCTTTTTCGATGTACTCGTTCCACAGCTCTTCGACGCAGTCGATCTCTACAGGTTTGAAAACTCCGCTTTCTGCTGTGATACCGACTACGGACTTCCCATCGTTCTGGAGAGCTGGCCTGATCATGACGTGTCCTCACTCTTCGCTCAATCTCAAGATGTTCAGCGCCATCGAGGTGTAATCATAGCCTGCGGCGGATGCTGCGCGGTAGAAGCCGGCATCAGGTGAAAGATCGGGGTTGCAATTTACCTCGAGCATGTACACCTGTCCATCCTCGTCCATGCGCATGTCCACGCGTCCATAACCCCGGCAGCCGATGGCCTCCCAGGCCTTCAGAGCAGCCGTGCGGATGCGGTTGTCTTCCTCTGGTGTCACCGAGGCAGGGCATTTCACGGGTGTGTGGGTATACTCGAAAGAACCCACATCCCACTTAGCGGCGAAAGACACCATCCGATCATTCGGGTCATCGAAAGCGCCGAAGTCAACTTCGGCCAGGGGCAGCACTTCTGGCTGATTGCCCCATAGTGAGATGTTGAACTCTCGCCCCCGGACGAACGTCTCTGCCAGAGCAGATTGACGATATTTCTCCACCACGTATGCCACCCGTTCTCGCAACTGGTCTACCGAGTGGGCCACCGATTCTGGCCCGACTCCTATACTTGCATCCTCTGCTACCGGCTTTACAATGAGAGGGAATTGTAGATATTCCCCGTTTACTTCATCAGGGTGATTGAATAACTGCCATGGAGGGGTCAGAACCCCGTTGGCAGCCAACGCTATTTTGGAGCGTGCCTTGTTCAGAGAAAGAGCGATTGCATCGCCCTTTGCTCCTGTAAATCGATATCCCATAGCCTCCAACGCCCATGCGATTCGTGCTTCTTCGAAAAGTCGCCCCTCTAACCCTTCCCCGAGGTTGAATACAGTCCAGCGACTTGGCGGGTAAGAGGTCAGAGCCAGCTCTACATCTCCCCGGAGGGGAACCAAAGCGACCTGGCACCCCGCGACTCGAAGAGCATTGGCGAGGGTATGGGCGCATGCAATAACCCCTTGCCCGGCAATCAAGTCGCGGGGTTCCCCCTTGATTATCCGTTTGTCATCATTGTACAGTACGACGATAGATCGGGACGCGGACATTCCACATGCCGATTGGGGTTCCAAAGCGATGCCTGGGGAGCCTCGAAGGGCTCTGTTTTCCTTCTGGACGGTTTTGGGCGTCATCTCGACCCCGACCTTTTTCCCGCAAATGGCCTTTGGTGAACGTAGTCGGGGGCAATGTCCTCGGCTCACGCCGGCGTTTCCTGGTAACGATATTGTGTCGTGATCAGGACAGAACGCTTCTTCAGGTTGTAGCGAGCAGATGCCAGTCTCAGGATTTCGTTGATCAGCATCGTATACGGCATCCCATCAGCTTGTGCCATGATACACAGATCGCTCAGAGCCGGATTCAAGCCGGGGAGAGTATTGATTTCCATGAGGTACGCCTTCCCATCTGCTCCCAGCCTGAAGTCCACCCGCGCCACATCCAGCGCTCTGATAGCTTTAAAAGCAGCCACGGTCAGGCGCTTCAGCGTTGCTTCCAAGCCGGGATCAATGTCGGCAGGACAGAGGTAGCGCGGTGCTCCTTCTTCGCCAGGGTAATAAGATTTTGCAGAAGAACTGTACGACCCTCTCCCCACGCCCACTGTGGTGTCGATTTCGAGAACTGGGAAGAGATGGAAGCCGTGTTCGTCATAAAAGCCATCCTTCCTGCTCTGATCGGCACAGCAACAGGCATTCCCGATGAGTCCTACGGTGAATTCCCGCCCAGGGAGGTATGTTTCAACCAAAGCGGGCTGATGGTAAGTGCTCGCAACCCAATGAACCTGCTTCCGCAACGAATCCTCATCGTACACAACGGAATTTTCGTTGATGCCCATGCCGGATCCTTCTCTCAAGGGCTTCACAAACAGTGGAAAGGACATGTGTCTGTCCAGTAAATCGTTTTCTTCGTAAAATACCTGAAAGGGAGCCGTCGGAAGTCCTGCGTCGCGCCATAGATGCTTCGTTGCGGCTTTGTCCAGAGAAATGGCCTGTGCCAGCACCCTCGATCCGGTATATGGAATCCTCAACATTTCCAAAAGCGCAGGCACGTGAGCCTCTCGTGAATCCCCCCAGAGCCCCTCGGCAATGTTGAAGCAGATATCCGGTCGGGTCTCGCGTAGTGTGTCCAGCAACGTGAGGTCGGCCTCCAGCGGAATCACTTCGTTCCCGCCTTCTTGCAGGGCCCTCTCGATAGCATTCACCGTCTCCATCGAATCGTACTCCGCCAGTGCGTCAAGGGGTGATCCTGGGGCGAGCAAGGCACTGTGCTTCGAATTATACAGCAAAGCAACGCGCAATCCGCTCATAGTGCCACCTCCTCGGATGGCTTTGGCATGGAATCATGGTGAGCTGAACTTTCACTCCTCCTATCGCCTCCCGCGACGCGCATGGGGAACATCGCGGGCGCGCGATGGTGAGTGTTCACCCACCCTTCAGGAGTAATGGTATCCGACCGGCCAGCCAGGAGGCCGGCCACGCCTTCCTGTCCATCCTCATTTCGGCGCGCCTGACAATATGGACACGTGGCAGGGTTGTGAGGTTGGTAATCCGTGGGTTGCGTGTAAGTGCTGATGAAGCCCTCGTAGTTCCGGATCACCACTTTGCTCTCCGACATGCTGATCAGGTAGTTGGGCATGATGGGCACTTTCCCTCCGCCGCCTGGAGCATCTATTACGTAGGTGGGGATGGCGAATCCAGAAGTATGCCCACGCAGGGCTTCCATGATCTCGATGCCTTTGGACACAGGGGTGCGAAAATGCCCTGCACCTTGAACCAGATCACACTGGTAAAGGTAATACGGGCGCACACGATTCCTCACCAATTTATGCACTAGTGCCAGGATGATGTTCGGGCAGTCGTTTATACCAGCCAGGAGCACTGTCTGACTACCCAGAGGGATGCCTGCGTCCGCAAGCTTAGCCAGAGCGATTTCCACCTCCGGGGTGATCTCCTTTGGATGATTGAAATGGATGTTCATCCACAATGGGTGGTACCGACGCAACATCGACACCAGGTCGTCGGTAATTCGCTGAGGCAGGAATACAGGGACACGGGTCCCTATGCGTATTACTTCCACATGAGGAATGCTCCGCAGGCGGATCAGTAATCGTTCCAGGACATGCTGTGGGAGGATGAGCGGGTCTCCGCCCGATAGAAGCACGTCCCGTATCTGCGGAGTGGATGCAATGTATGCCAGTTGCTCTTCGTAGTCCCTTGAGCTAAATTGGGCGTGCGGATCGCCCACTATCCGGCTCCTGGTACAGTAACGACAGTAACTGGCGCACTGGGTCGTCACCAGCATGAGCACTCTGTCGGGGTAGCGATGGACCAGGCCAGGAACGGGGGAATGTGCATCTTCTCCCAACGAGTCCACCATGCCGGCTTCGTAGGGGACGATCTCTCGGTCGGTTGGTACAACCTGGCGTCGAATTGGACAGTTTGGATCTTCCGCATCCATTAGACTGGCGAAGTAAGGGGTAACGCCAACACGGAACTCGGCAGCCATCAGGCCGGTTTTTTCTTCCGGAGTTAGGTGTAGTACCCTGGCAAAGTCCTCCAACGTGCTAAGGCGGTGGCTGATCTGCCACCGCCAATCGTTCCACTGGCTAAGAGGTACCTCCTCCCAGGGTTGAGGAGGTTTTCCGTCTCCGAGGGGTTCCTCGGTACCTTCTTTGGCTTGTACTTCGTGGCTCATATCGATAACCCCCTGCTGCTTATCCCCAGTCTTCCTCTGACTCAGGGGTGGGTTCCTCAAAATCCCAATCCAACTCTGGAGGGTCCAAATTGATGACCCGAAGAGACTCGCCGCATGAGTGACACACCACTCGCTGGCCCACCCTGGGCTTAGGGCCCAACCTCACCAGTGCTCCACAACTCGGGCACTCTGCCGTTACCTCTACTTCTGTTTTGTGTTGTGCCATTTTTACTTCCTCATTCCATTGACTTGATTTTCCCAATCCTGCTGCGCCAGCAGGCTTAAGACAACCGAAGTGTAGTGCATTCTGGTTCAAAAGGTATGGAGCAGGGGTGTAAAAGAGGTAGCAAAAAAGGATTCCATGTGGAAATTTCGCTACACCCTGTAGGTATCTGATCAGGGCTGGTGCGGGATATGCAAGGTCAGGCTGCCTGTGCGGGGGAAGGGACCATTAGCCGAAGCCGCCGCGTCGGGATGTTTTGTTACGTTTCTCATGGGCGTCAATCTGTTATCCTTCCTGCTGGCTAAAAGTGTATCCAACGCCCGGAACGGTCAGGATGTACCGAGGAGCACGAGGGTCTTCTTCTATTTTGTTCCTGAGACGGCTGATCAGGCCCCGGACCAGGTCACGGCTACCTGTATCTGTGTACTCCCAAACATGTTCCACGATCACGTCTACAGGCAAGACCTGGCCGCGGTTGATCATCAGAGTGTAGAGGAGACGGAATTCCAGGTGGGTCAAACGCTTTGGTGCCTGTGTGCCGACTCGGACCGTGCGTGTAGATGGGTCGAGGGTAAGACCGGCGATGCTGAGGGTAGGGATGCTGAAAATAGGGATGCCGCCGGCGCGGCGCAAAAGGGCACGAATCTGGGCGATGAATAACCGGACTCCAAACGGTCGGGTAACGATCATATCCGCTCCCTTTTCCAACAGGTCTGCCAGCATTCCTTCCGGCAAGGGGTCCACAACGAGAATCAGTAAAGCGCTGATCTCCGCTCGCACCCTACGCACATAGGACATGGGATCCTGCTTTTCATGCAATGCCAACAGTAAAAGATCAGCCGGACGTTCTGACCAGCTTTGTATAGAAACATCCAGGTCTTTTCCTGTGGTGACGGCAAGGCCGGCTCGCTGCAATATAAGGGAAAGGATCGATTTCTCATCGAGATCGTCGGCTACAAGCATGGCGTACATGGCAATGCCTCCCGTTCCGAATGCTATCCACCTCCGGGATCGCTTTGCAGAAGCAGGCACGGGGGCTGCTCCTGCCGCCGCATTATATGGCATTTGCGCTAACCGTCCAAAACCCTACCATCTCTTATGCGGGTATAGGGCTTTCGAAGCAAATCGAAAGCCCAAAATCGCTTCATGGGCATTCTCGACGCTTCTGAAGCGATCCGCTACTTGCCGTTGGGGTTGATGAAGAGCAACAACGGTTCTGGGGATTCCTGGGGGCCCGTGGGGCCCCCAGGAATTGCTTCGCTCTCCCCCCATGAAGCTCATTTTGACAGAGAGATCGCCTATGCGTAGAATGTGACCGACAGGTCATGTGGCCGGGGGGTCACATCAATGGAGAGTGTCATGCCAAAGGATACGTTCTTCAACCTTC
>WFSD01000096.1 GCA_015486235.1 Anaerolineae bacterium | reverse complement strand
CCACAGAATCCGCGACCTTGTAGCCGATAAGCATCGGCTCCAGGCTGGTCAGGTTGATGAAGCTTGGCGCCCTCACGTGGTAGCGGTAGGGATTGTTTGTCTTGTCGCTCACCACGTAGTAGCCTAGCTCGCCTTTCGGAGCCTCGACCCTGCCGTAAGCGTCTCCCATCGGTGGTCGGAAGGAATATGTTTTCCGTCCCGAGATGATAGGCCCATCTGGTATCTGATCCAAAGCTTGCTTCAGGATTTTCACGGACTCCCTCATTTCCCGCAGACGCACCATGTAGCGGTCGTACACATCCCCGCCGGTCTCGGTAACTACGTCGAAGTCGAATCGATCGTAAATGGAATACGGTTCAGCTCTCCGGATGTCGTACCTGACGCCGGAAGCCCTAAGCACAGGCCCGCTGGCACTGTAGGCAATGGCTACATCCCTCGGCAACACCCCGACCCCCTTGGCCCTGTAGAGGAATATCTCGTTGCCCGTCAGATACTCGTTGATCTCATCGATGATCCTGGGGAGCCGTTCATTCACCAGTCTTTTGGCGAACGGGATGAATTCTTCGGGGACGTCCCTCGCCACACCTCCGAACCGCATATAGTTGCACATCATGCGGGAACCAGAAGCCATCTCGAAGAGATCAAGGATAAGCTCGCGCTCTTCCAGCCCGTAGAGCATTGGGGTATAGAAAGCGCCGAGGTCGTTGAACAAGAAGCCGATGGCTACGAAGTGGTTCAGGATACGGGTCAGCTCCGACATGATGACTCGCAGGTATTCGGCCCGCTCCGCCACTTTGAGCCCCATCAATTTCTCCACCGTGATCACGTATCCCAGGTTGTTGGTCATGGAGTTGATGTAATCCAGGCGATCGGTGTAGGGGATGTTCATGATCCATGTGTTCCGTTCGCCGATTTTCTCGTGGTTGCGGTGGAGATAGCCCATTTCCGGTTCCATAGCCACGATGGTCTCGCCATCCAGCTCCACGATCATGCGGAAAACACCGTGGGTGCTGGGGTGCTGAGGCCCCACGTTTACCACTACTTTCTCCGTCTTCATACTGCTGGCCCCGGCCCCTCTGGTAGGGGGCAGCGGCACTACATGTACGGGTTCCTGCCACCGATCCGGGTCCCAACCTTCCGGTAGCACCAGGTTGTCATGCCATGGGGCGATATCCTCGCCGTGGTAGGGCTTGCCGCCCTTAGGACTGCGGCTTTTGAACGGTTTATGCTCCGCCTCGTAGTAGGCTTCTTTCCAATCTTTTCGCATAGGGTGTCCATTGAAGCCTTCCCATAGCAGGATTCGGCGCAGGTTTGGGTGCCCTGGGAACTTGACTCCATACAGATCCCAAATTTCCCGCTCCTGGAAGGATGCACCCGGCCAGACGGAAACGACAGATGGGACTTCAGGGTTTTCTTCCGACACCCTGACCTTCAGGACTAGCGGGCCGCCCCCTCGTTCGATGGAGTAGAGATGATAGACAACCTCGAAACGGTTGCTTGGATCCCTGCCAGGATACGTCAGATAGTCCACGCCGGTGACAGATGACAGATAGTCATATCCGGCTTCGTCACGCAGGTACTTACCGAATTCTACCAGTTTGTCCGGAGCTACAATTAGATCCCCGTTTTCCTCGGCCAGGACCGCACCGGGCACAGCATTCTTGATGTCGGTAGTTTCTCTTTTAACAGCCACCCCATTCATGGTTTCCCTTTCCTCGAAGAAAATCTTGCTGTTACCTGCTCAGGCGGATTCCGGTGTCGGAGCCTCCGCGTCCGCATTCTCTTTCCGTTCCTGCAGTTTCGCTCTGATCTCAGGAAGACGCCGCACATCGATCAGATCGGGCCCCAGAACCGGCACAGGTACCTCCCTTTCCACTTCTCTCTGGTACCAGGGTACGGTTTTGACAGACTGCCTGGAAATCTTCTCGTGCAGCTTCATGAACCCATAAAGAAGTGCTTCTGGAGTCGGAGGGCATCCCGGAACGTACACATCTACAGGAACCAGTTTGTCGATTCCAGAAACCACATTGTATCCATCTTTGAATGGGCCGCCGGAGGTGGCGCATGCTCCCATGGCAATCACGTATCTGGGTTCTGCCATCTGGTTATAGATACGCACGACCTGAGGGGCCATTTTCTTGGTGACAGTTCCAGCAACGATCATGAGGTCCGCCTGCCTTGGGGAAGGCCGCATGATCTCCATGCCAAACCGTGACATGTCGAAACGACTGGAAGCAGAAACGATCATCTCGATGGCACAACACGCAAGGCCGAACATGACAGGCCAGACAGAGGATTTACGGCTCCAATTGTAAATCGCATCTACCGTACTGAGGAAGACGTTACGGCGAAGACCTTCGGGCACAGCGATTTCAGATTCACTCATACCGACCTCTCCCTGAGATTATTATTGGGGGAAAAAGCAACCCCGCCCCTGTAAAACCACAATCTATTTTACACCACCGAAATGCTGCAAGCAAGCCTCTTTCGCATTGGGCTTTCGAAGCAAATGGAAAGCACGAAATCGTTTCATGGGCATTCTCGACGCTTCTGAAGCGATCCGCTACTTGCCGTTGGGGTTGATGTAGAGCGACAACGGTTCTGGGGATTCCTGGGGGCCCTACAGGCTCCCCGGATTTGCTTCGCATTCCCCCAGAGAAGTGGCCATTGACATCCCCTTACTAGTGTGCTAAAATTTTGACTGCAGAGGTGTCGGAGATGCTCACATAGCTCGGACAGAGAATCAGCTCAGTCTCTCATTTCACCTTGACGGTTCCCGCCTATTCCGCCAGGCTCCCTGTGATGGACCGTCGCAGATGTTTCACGAGGAGGTAAACTATGCGCAACCGCAGCCGGTTTTTCGTTGATCTCCTGTTAGTGTTGCTGATCCTGGCTATGGTTCCCCCAGCTTTCGCGTCCCCTGCTGCCCAACCGGACAAGAGAGGTGGCGCTTTCCTCCTCAAGATCCCCAGGAT
>WFSD01000095.1 GCA_015486235.1 Anaerolineae bacterium | reverse complement strand
TCCTCGGGGTGATCTCCCCGGAAAAGATGTCTGATTTCTTCTCGATATGCGACCTTCTGGTGGTGGCGTCCATCAACTCCACCGAGTCGTTTGGCCTGGTCCAGGTAGAGGCAATGCTCAACGGCACGCCGGTCGTGGCGACGAACCTGCCTGGTGTCCGCCAGCCAGTCCAGATGACCGGAATGGGCGAGATCGTGCCGATCAAGGACGAAAAAGCTCTGGCCGAGGCCATCGTGAAAGTGCTGCGGAACAGAGACGCTTACATCCGCCCGAAAGAGGAAATACGCGGCATGTTCTCCCTGAATAAAACGGTACAGGCATACGAGAACCTTTTCGCCCGGCATCTGGAGGAAACCAAATGAGTGAAGAAAAGGACTTCCTGTCGCTTCACCTCCGATCCATGGGTCCTCATCGGGCAATTCTGCGTTCCGTTGAGGCAAAACTGATGAGTAAAGTGCCGCTGCGCCGGCCAGTCCTGGATATCGGCGTGGGCGACGGACATTTTGCATCGATAGCCTACGACGAACCGTTGGACGTTGGGATAGACATCATGGAGCGGGACATGAAAGAGGCTGCCCGCCGCGGGACGGGCGTGTACAGGCATCTGACCTTCGCCAGTGCCACCGATATGCCTTTTGCCAATGCCAGCTTCAACACCGTCGTCAGCAACTGCGTCATCGAGCACATCCCGGACCTGGATTCGGCTCTGCGGGAGATACACCGGGTGCTGACGCCTGGAGGGATTTTTGCCACAACAGTGCCGAGCCAACACTTCGCTGAATTCCTGTTGGGAAGCACTATTTTCCAAAAGCTGGGCCTGAGCCGCCTGAGCCGCGCTTATGGCAATTTCTTCAACAGGATATCTTACCATTACCACACGGACTCGCCGGAGGTGTGGAAAGAGCGTTTGGAAGCACTAGGGCTCGACGTGTTAGAGCAGCGATACTATTTCTCGCCCGCTGCGCACAGGTCTTTCGATTTATCCCACTACCTTGGCGTTCCAAATCTGATTACGAAACGGCTTCTCGGCAAGTGGGTTCTACACCCTGTTCAAATGAAGCCATTCGAGTGGTGGATGAGAAAGTACTATGAGGAACCCTGGCCGGAAGCAGGAGCATATCACTTCATCATGGCTCGCAAAAAAGGATGATTCCAGATACTGGGCTTTCAAAGCAAATCGAAAGCCCGAAGCCGTTCCAGGGGCTTTCTCGATACACATGGGCCAAATCACGACTCTCCATCGGGGTTGATGGAGACCGACGACGGCTCAGACGGGGGCCTGGGGCCATACTGGCCCCCAGGAATTGCTTCGAAATCCAGATACTGGCAACCATCGGGGCTGCGGGGCACCACCAGCCCGCCCATATTTTCGGTACCACAGTGTGCGAAAAGTGCTACTGTTGGGAGTAATGCAACGTGCACAGGGAAAGGTTCTCCAAAAACTCGAAGAAAGCGCTTTGTATAACCGTCTCTCTGGCGCTGGCGGCTTTGGGGCAGTTCTCCCTGCATCGGAAGGGATATCCTCTGGATGGTCCACTGTTCTACGGGCTTGCCGGGGTTTGCTTTCTCGCGTATCTGTGGCAGAGCGGCGGACGCTTCCCACGCAGTGAGGGAGGGATCACCCGGAAGCTCGCTATCCTGAACAACAGGAGCAAGATTCTATTCCCGCTGTCCCTCGTCTCTGCAGTGCTGGCATTCCTGTCGCTCGGAGGGAACCGGTTCACTCGAACAGGGCTGACGTTGTGGATGCTCTCCATCCTGCTTTTCCTGGCTGGGAGCGTGGAACTGCCAGAAGACAACTCGCTGGAAGCGTGGAAGCAGCGCATGGACCTGAACCGGTTTCGTAGTTCGTGGAACTGGACGCTGCCTGCGTTGATCTTGATCCTCGCGGCCGGAGCATTCTTCCGCTTCTATCACCTGGCATCCATCCCAGCTGAGATGACCAGCGATCACGCAGAGAAACTCCTGGACGTATGGGATGTGCTCCACGGCAAATACTCTATCTATTTCACCCGCAACACCGGCAGGGAACCGTTCCAGTTCTACTGGACCGCTCTCCTAATCCGCCTGGTGCCGATGGGAATCAGCCATCTGTCATTGAAGTTGGGAACGTCGCTGGTTAGTTGGTTTACCTTGCCGTATATGTACTTGCTGGGGAAAGAGCTTTTCGATCGAGAGACAGGGATCTTGGCAACGGGGTTTCTGGCGGTGAGCCGCTGGCATGTGGCGATAACCAGGGTCGGCCTGCGCTTCCCACTGACGGCATTCTTCCTGGCACCTGCTCTCTACCACCTTTTCCGGGCCATGCGCACCAACGAACGCAACCAGTGGCTCTGGGCCGGGC
>WFSD01000094.1 GCA_015486235.1 Anaerolineae bacterium | reverse complement strand
TCAGTACTCCAGCTTCCCTTTCGGGCTGATCCTCTCCTTGAAAATCCAGTAGGTCCATGCCTGGTAGATCAGGACGATGGGGACCAGCAGGAAGGCCACGATGGTCATGACTTTCAGGGTGTAGGGGCTGGAGGAAGCGTTGTAGATGGTCAAGCTCCAGCCCGGGTTCAGGGTGGATTTGATCAGGTTGGGATACATGCCGGCGAAGGCCATCACCGTGGCGAAGACGATGGTGAGGGCCCCCATGATGAAGGCCCAGCCGTACCTGTCCTGCTTCCCGAACCACCCCGCCAGCAGGAGCGCGACCGCCGCGATCAGGGCTGCCAGGATCGCCAGCCAGGCCGCCGTGCCCTCGAACTGGTCGGTGCCGAAGAACGCCCAGACCACCAGGAGAACTGTGAGCACCACGGTGGGAATCCAAAGCTTCATCGCAGTCTCCTTGGCCCGGCTCATGATTGGGTCGGTGGTCTTCAAGCTGAGGAAGTTGGCACCGTGCATGGCGAAGAGGAAGACGAAGACCAGGCCGTTCAGGATGCTGAAGGGATTGAGCAACGGCAGGAGCCCACCGTAGTAGTTCATGTCATCCTTGATGGGGATGCCGCGCATCAAATTGCCCACTGCCACGCCCCAGAGGAGGGCGATGAGCAAGCCGGTGGCGAAGATCACCCAGTCCCACAGGCTCCGCCAGCCGGGGCTTTCCACCTTGCTGCGGAACTCGAAGGAAACGCCTCGGAGGATCAGGCCCAGGAGCATCAGGACCAGGGCCAGGTAGAAGCCGCTGAAGAGAGTGGCGTAGAAATGCGGGAAAGCTGCGAAAGAAGCGCCGCCCGCGGTGATCAGCCACACTTCGTTGCCGTCCCAGACCGGGCCAATGGTGTTGATGATGGCCCGGCGTTCTTCATCGGTCTTGCCCAGGAAGGGGAGGAGCATCCCGACGCCGTAATCGAACCCCTCCAGGAAGAAGAACCCGATGAAGAGAACCGTTATCAGTATGAACCAAAGGGTATTCAAACTCATTTTCTACCTCCTCAATAGGCCATCGCCGCAGAAGCCGAACCTTCCGAGGAAGGTTCCTGCTTCCCGTACTCGAGCAACAGATACACGTCGGCCACCATCAGCACGCCGTAGAGCAAAGTGAACACGATCAGGGAGAAAGCCACATTCCACGCGGGCACGTTGGGGGAAACGGCATCTGCCACTTTCTGAAGCCCGTAGACGATCCAGGGCTGGCGACCGATCTCGGCCATGATCCACCCGGTGGAATTTGCGATGTACGGCAGGAATATAGCCCACACCAATATCTTCAAAAGCAGCTTGTCGTCGGCAGCGCCCTTCGCCACCGCCCACAATGCCAGCAGAAGCATCAAGAATCCGGCACCAACCATGATCCGGAAGGCCCAATACGTGAGGGCCACCGTCGGTATGTAGTTGCCGGGGCCGTATTTCTGCTCCGCCGCAGCCTGCAGGTCTTTGATTCCCTCCACCTCAGAGCTGAAGTTGTTGTAGGAAAGGAAGCTCAGCACCCCAGGAATGGTGATGTTCAGTGGGTTGCGCTGGTTCTTCTGATCGATAGTGGCGAACAGAGAGAAAGACGCCGGTTCTTCTGTGTCCCAGATGGCCTCCGCCGCGGCCATCTTCATCGGCTGATGCTTGACCAGGTGCTGGCCCTGGAAATGCCCCACGAGGATGACCATGATCACGCCGATGAGCCCGTACACCGCCCCCCATTTGAAGGACTTGCGGAATACCTCAGACCTTGGGTTCTTGAGCAGGTGGTAAGCGGTGAATCCCAGCACGAAGAACCCCGCGGTGGTCATGGCTCCGAAGAAGACATGCGGCCACTGGAATCGCACATTGGGATTCGTGGCCACGGCGATGAAGTTTGTCATCTCAGCCCTGCCATTGCGCAGAGCGTAGCCAACAGGCTCCTGCATGAAGGAGTTGGCGATGAGGATCCAGAGGGCAGAAAGGTTGGAGCCGACGGCTACCAGCCAGATCATGGCGGCGTGGAGCTTCTTAGGCAGCTTGTCCCACCCGAAAATCCACACTCCGAGGAACGTGGATTCGATGTAGAACGCCAGCAGCGCCTCGATGGCCAGCGGTGCTCCGAAGATGTCACCCATGAACCTGGAGTAGCCAGACCAGTTGAGGCCGAACTGGAATTCCTGGACGAGACCCGTGACAACCCCCATGGCGAAGTTGATGAGGAAGAGCGTCCCCCAGAACTTCGTCATCTTCTTGTAGGTCTCGTCCCCGCTGCTCACGTATTTGGACTCCAACAGCGCCACAAAAATGGAAAGCCCCAGCGTGAGCGGCACGAAGAAAAAGTGGTAGACCGTGGTGATGGCGAATTGCCATCGTGCCAGCGAAACCGCAGCGCTCATAATTCAACCTCCTTTGAAATTGGGATAAACCTCGTTGGTAAAAAATCAAAAACACCCTCAAGGACTTTCACCGAATAATCGATCTCTTTTGCCCGGCGGTATCACCTCCTTTCTGGGATTTCGAAGCAAATCAAGGCCCGAAAACGCCCCTGGGAGCTCTCACACTCGATACAGGGCTTGTGCTGTGGCTTGCCAGGGGTTGACGAGAACCTCCCGAAAGGCAGGTTAATTCCTGGGGGCCCGTAGGGCCCCCAGGAATTACTTCGTTTTCCCCTTTCTGCATCACCCGTGTCCCGAGGATTTTTCGCGAGGTACCGCATGGGGGCTGTCTCCCGCTTGCTCCTCAGGACGTAAATTGAAACAGTCAGGACCAATATCACAGCTCCCAGCAACCCCCTCTGACAGCAGTGACTCGAAATTGGCCGCACCTCTTGCCGAGGATGGCGGTCAGGTAGCAAAGGATATCCCCCAGCTCACCAGGCAGGACGGTGAGCTTCACCATTCCCTCCCCAGGGCTCCGCGGCGTGAGTTCACGCCGCCATATCGACGATATCCTTCAGGGACTCTATCGCTTGTTTTTCTCTCTCTGCCAGCTTGTCGAAGGTGTACTGTCTGAGGCGATCCTCGAGCATCTGCCTCGTCTCCTGCCACGCGGCGTGGATCGCACAATGGACAGTGAAAGGACAAAATGCCGGATCCTCAGTGCACTGGTTCAACACCATCGGCCCTTCCATCGCTTCGACCACGTCCAGCATGCTGATCTCGGAGGCCGGGCGCCCAAGGGCAATGCCGCCTCCTCTGCCTTTCGTCGTCTTCAACAGGCCCACGCTCCCAAGTCTGGTGACTATCCGGCGGATCAAAGCGTTGGGAATGAGTTTCTCATGCGCTATTTCCTGCGTGGTCACCCGGACGCCGGGCTTCGACAGGGAGAGGTAAAGAATTATTCTTGCCGCGTAATCCGTCTGCTGACTTATGGAGATCACAGTTGTTTCCCTCCGTCTACGATGTAACAACCATATCCGGTTCGAGGAACGAACTGACCCTTAGCCGTGATAGTTTCCCGAAGCCAACTCCAGGCGCCTCAAAGAATCCCCAAAGCGCTTTGTCAGGCGGCCTGATCCTGTCTTCTCTGCTCGCTCCCTCGACCCGCCCTGCCCTAACGAATGATACTCTCACACTCTCATTATAATACCCTGCGGAAGAGAAGTCAAGTCCCGTCTCGGGGTAATTCCAAGCGGCAGAGGCGCAGCGGCGCCTCGCCCTCGAGGGCAAGATGCGCTCTCAACTACGCCATCGGACTTTCTGGCCGCTCGGCAGGCTGGCACCTCCGTCTTGGCTGCAGGCAATCCACACAACCGACTTCTCAAAGGATAAGCCTGTTCTCGGTCAAGAACGAACCATTTTAGATTTCATTGGAGACAATGGCCGCAGGGATACCAGGTTTCTCCCCCATCCAGACGGGCATTTTTCGCCAAAGTGCGGTACCATTGACAAAATGCTTTCGAGTCAACCTTTATTTGTTGAAGGAGGCGAGAAGTGATACCTGAGATCACTTTGTCGGGTGAGAGATGTGGCGACAGGTTCGCCAATGGAGCTATCTGCGAGCGTTTTTCCAGAGCTGCGGATTGGGCATTGGAGAGGTTACGGCTATGAGACAGATACGGATCATCGATAAGCGTACGGGAAAAGATCTGGTTTCCTCCGGCCGGCTGGCGGACAATTTCTGGACACGTCTGCGCGGCCTCATCGGCAGGCCGCCGCTGAAATCAGGCGAAGGCCTGCTTATCCGCCCCAGCAACTCGGTTCATTGCTTCTTCATGTCGTATCCGATAGACGTGATCTACGTAAGTCGGGAGGACGTGGTGTTGAAGATAGACGAAGCGATGAAGCCATGGCGGATTGGCATGCCGGTGTCTGGCGCGAGGTACGTGATAGAGATCCCGGCGGGCGAGGCTGCCCGGCGTGATGTGCAGCCGGGCGACGCGCTGGAAGTGATCGGTCAAGAGTGATGGGAGAAATGGGTCATCCCGTGGGCAAACTGCCGCCCGAACTCCTCGCTCGTCTCATCGGACGGTACATGGGCGTCCAGACCGGTGACATGGTTCTTGGGCCAGGCATCGGTGTGGACGCGGGGGTTGTCTCTGTTTCCAATGGCCTTCTGGCGCTGAAGAGCGATCCAATCACTTTCGCCACCGACGAGATCGGCTGGTACGCGGTGAATGTGAATGCCAACGATCTGGCATGCGTCGGGGCGCGGCCGCGCTGGTTCCTGGCGACTCTACTCCTACCGGAAAGTGCCAACGATGCTTTGGTGGAAGGAATATTCGACCAGATATCCGCCGCATGCCGCGAGGTCGGCGCAGTGCCAGTTGGTGGGCATACAGAGGTAACCTACGGCCTGGATCGTCCCATCGTGGTCGGCGCGATGGCGGGAGAAGTGCCTCCGGGGAAACTGATCCGGCCCAACGGCGCTCGCCTCGGCGACCTGATCCTGCTGAGCAAAGGGATTGCCGTCGAAGGCACGGCGATCCTGGCCCGCGAGAAACGGGACGTGCTGGTCAAAGCCGGATTTGTGCGGGGGGAGATTGAGAAAATGTCAGCATTCCTCCACGACCCTGGAATAAGTGTCGTCCTCGATGCCTCCATCGCCAACAACGCTGGCGATGTCCACGCGTTCCACGACCCGACAGAAGGAGGCGTGGCGACAGGATTATGGGAGCTGGCGATGGCCTCCGGCGTAGGCATCCTGGTACGACACTCTGCCATCCCGATCTTCCCCGAAACGCGCCGCCTGTGTGAACTCTTCGGCCTCGATCCCATGGGACTGATTGCGTCGGGAGCGCTCCTGGCGGTGGTATCGGAGAAAAGCGCGGAGGCGATCTTGCAAGCCTGGGCAGATGCGGGCATCCGTGGGAGCGCCATCGGCAAGGTGATCGAAGGGAGCGGCATATGGATCGAAAATGGCGGCGTAAAGCCATTACATCGATTCGATCAGGACGAGATTACACGCGTCCTGCCATAGCACAAGCGGAACGCCATGCTGTCGCAGGCGTCCGCCGATGCCTGGCCTCGGGCACACCCTGTGAACTCTGGCACACACATTTGACAAATCTATTCCCAGGTGCTACCATGTCTGCAATCAAATTCCGGTTTGGAGAGCAGAAGATGCATGGCCTGAAATCTCAGTCACAATTGAATAACAGCATGACCGCAGGCCTCTCCCCGCGCTATGATCTTGGGCGCGGGTTTTATTTTGCTTACTACTACTTTTTTGGCATCTTCAAGCGGCTCCATGCCGGGGATAGGCCCGTGTAGCAGGAAGCAATTCGCACATCTCAAAGCGTGGAGCCAAAAGGTTCCACGCTTTTTTCATGGGCAGAATCAGACGGAGGTGCAAAAATGCCTTGCAGAGGCGTCCGTGGAGCAACCACAGTAGAGAGAGACGAGCAGGGAGAAATCCTGAGGGAGACGCGCCAGCTCCTGGCGTGGATGGTTCACGCCAACGGGATCGAGAGGGAGGATGTGGCCAGCATCATCTTCACCACTACCCCGGACATCGATGCAGCGTTCCCGGCGACCGCAGCCCGACAATTGGGCTGGCGGGATGTGCCTCTCCTGTGCACCCATGAAATGGCGGTGCCTGGCTCGCTCCCGATGTGCATTCGCATTTTGATCCACTGGAACACCGAGAAGTCCCAGGAGGAGATCGTCCACGTGTACCTGAAAGGTGCTTCCGTCCTGCGTCCTGACCTGCCACCCCCGGTCCTGGACGAGGCGGAAATCGAGAGGTGGATCGAGGAGAGGTTGAGAGGGTGACGAGTCAGAGGCCGATTCGTCGATCTGGTCGATTCTATCGTGAGAGGAGGGAATCATGGCGAAACCGATTGTGGCTTTCCAGGGGGAGCATGGTGCTTACTCGGAAGAGGCCGTCAGACAGAAGTTTGGCGACCATGTGGAAACATTGCCCAAGAGGAGTTTCGCCGACATTTTTTCCGCCATAGAGGGCGGAGAGGCGGACTATGGCGTCCTGCCGGTGGAAAACTCTGTCGCGGGCTCCATCAACCAGGCCTACGACCTGTTGCTGGAGCGGGACCTGCGGGTAGTGGGGGAGATTTGCCTCAGGGTCAAGCATTGCCTCATGGCCCCACGTGGCACGAAGCTGGAGGACATCCGGGTGGTGCGGTCCCATCCCCAGGCCCTGGCCCAATGCGAGCGAACGATCCGCGAGCATGGATGGGAGGCAGAGGCTGTGTACGACACGGCCGGGAGCGCAAAAGCACTGGCGGAGAGCCCGGAAGAAGGCATAGCTGCTATCGCAAGCGCCCTTGCCGCCGAGATCTACAATCTGGATATCCTGGTGCGGGGAATCGAGGACATGACGTGGAACACAACCCGGTTCTTCGTCCTGGGGAACCAGGAAGCGGAAACGGACGAAAACAGCAAGACATCGCTGGTCTTTGCTGTGCCTCATCGCCCGGGGGCGCTGGTGGATTGCCTGAGCGAGTTTGCCCGCCGCGGACTGAACCTGACCAAGCTGGAATCCCGTCCAAGGCGCAACCGCCCCTGGCATTACGTTTTCTACCTGGATTGTGAAGGACATTGGCAAGAGCCTGGTTGTCAGGCAGCCCTCATGGGTCTGTTATCCAAGGCCGCTTTCGTGAAGCTCCTGGGTTCTTACCCGGCCGAGTGCACGCCAGGGGGCATAAAAAATGGAGATTGAGAGCAAAAAGGAGGGAACGATGATAGTCGTGATGAAACAGAATGCATCTCAGGAGGAAATAGATTCTGTCGTGAGGCGGATCGAGAAGTTGGGAATGCAGGCCCACCTCTCCAATGGCGAGGAACGCACCATCATTGGCGTCGTGGGGAGAACACAGCCAGTGGACCGGTACGGGTTCGAGATGATGGGCGGCGTCGAGAAAACCGTGCCGATCCTGGCTCCTTTCAAGATCGCCAGCAGAGACTTCCAACAGGAGAACACAGTCATCAGGCTGAACGGGGTGAAAATTGGTGGGCCCGAAGTGGTCATCATAGCAGGGCCCTGCTCCGTCGAGAGCAGAGAACAGCTCCTGGAAACTGCCCACGCGGTCAAAGAGGCCGGTGCTGTCATACTCCGCGGTGGGGCGTTCAAGCCTCGGACATCCCCGTATTCGTTCAGGGGCCTTGGACTCAAAGGGCTGGAACTGCTGGCGGAGGCAAGGGAGGAGACCGGGCTTTACGTCATCACCGAGGTCCTTTCGGCAGACAAGGTCTCCCTGGTATCGGAGTACGCCGACATCCTCCAGATTGGTGCCAGAAACATGCAAAACTTCGCTCTTCTGGAAGCGGCTGGGAGGACGAACAAGCCGGTCATGCTCAAGCGGGGGATGATGGCGACAATGCACGAGCTCCTCATGTCCGCCGAGTACATCCTTTCTCAGGGGAACCGCCGGGTGATGCTGTGCGAGCGGGGGATACGAACTTTCGAGCAGTACACCAGGAACACTTTCGACATCAACGCCATCCCGGCACTGAAACAGATGACCCACCTCCCCATCATCGCCGACCCCAGCCATGGCACTGGGAAATGGGAACTGGTGGCTCCCATCGCCAGGGCTGCCATAGCCGCCGGTGCCGACGGGATTATCGTGGAGGTGCATCCACATCCTGCCGAGGCCCTCTCCGACGGAGCCCAATCCCTCAAGCCGGAGAAGTTCGCCCAGCTTGTGAGCGAGGTCCGGACGATAGCCGAAGCAATTGGGCGGAGCACCTGGCAATGAAGCCCTTTGCAAAGAGCACCGTAGCAGTAGTCGGACTGGGGCTGATGGGTGCTTCCATGGCGTGGAGGCTGCGCGCTGATGAGGCCGTGGGGCAGGTGTGGGGTGTCGTACACAGGCAGGAAACGGGACAAAAGGCGCTGGAACGCGGCATTGTGGACACCGTCGTCTCCTGGGAAGATGCACTCTCCGCCGACGCATTGGTGCTGGCGACGCCTGTGCGTGTCATCATCGAGCAGCTCCGCGCCCTGGCGGTCGCTCCTCACCTCCCCGACCTAGTGGTGGATCTGGGAAGCACCAAACGGGAGATCGTCCGGGCAATGGGTGCCCTGCCAAAGGGCACGCTGGCCGTGGGTGGACACCCCATGTGTGGCAAGGAGACCTCCGGCATAGATTCTGCAGATCCGGAGCTTTACCAGGGGTGCCGTTTCGTGGTGGTCCCGACGCGTCGGAGCACGCCGGAGGCTGTGGATTGGGTGCGCAGCCTGGCCCGCGCCCTGGGAACGAATCCCGTGGAAATGGAAGCAGAGAGGCACGACTCCCTGGTGGCTGCCATAAGCCACCTGCCCTACCTGGCCTCGGCTGCACTGATGAGCACCGTGGACACCCTGGCCCACGAGGACGACGCCGCGCTGGATCTGGCGGCGGGGGGCTTCCGGGATACATCTCGGTTGGCTGCCAGCAATGTCACTATGATGCTGGACATCCTGATGACCAACCGAGACGCTGTGCTGAAGATGGTGGGGTCATACCGGGAGCACCTGGACGCCCTGTCGGATGCGCTGGCCTCAGGGGACGAAAGCCGCCTCGCCGACCTCCTGAGCCGGATACGCCGGGCTCGGATGTTGTGGGCGGAGAGAAAAGCGCAGGGGGGATCATGAAACTGAAGATCGAACCGGGAAACGCACTGAGGGGCGAGACAACCGTCCCGGGGGATAAGTCCATATCCCATCGCACTGTGATGCTAGGCGCACTGGCAAAAGGGGCATCCCGCGTGGTGGGGTTCCTTCCAGGGGGCGATCCCATGGCAACGGTGTCCGTGGTGCGCGGGCTCGGGGTGGACGTAGAGCAACCTGGCCCAACGGAGCTGGTGGTCCACGGACGTGGCCTGCGCGGCCTGAGGGAGCCGGAGGATGTGTTGGGCTGCGTCAATTCCGGCACCACAGCACGGCTCATCTCCGGCATCCTGGCCGGGCAGGACTTCCTGAGCGTGCTCACCGGAAGCCCGCAGCTCCGGCAACGACCCATGGGCCGGATAGTGCGCCCGCTGGCGGCCATGGGGGCCAGGATATGGGGCCGCGATGGCGGCAGGCTCCTTCCCCTGGCGATTCATGGGGGCAACCTCCACGGGATGGGGTACACACTGCCAGTGGCCAGCGCTCAGGTGAAGTCCGCCGTACTTCTGGCAGGATTGTTTGCAGACGGGGAGACTATAGTCCGCCAGCCCGGTCCCGCCAGAGACCACACCGAGC
>WFSD01000093.1 GCA_015486235.1 Anaerolineae bacterium | reverse complement strand
GTTGCGCGTTACCGGCAGGGCCAGCGAGATTTCCACCGCTCGACTCCTCGCTGCGTGTACTCCCGGAGAGGCTGATCGCCTCCGTCATCCGAGATTTGTGCCTGCTGCGATGCCAGACCGCAACAGGTCAATGAACTGGTCGACAATCGTCATCATGCCCTCGTCGTATTCAGGCGAGACGTTTTCCAGGTAGTACTCCACGATGAGAACACTCGCCCCCGGAATAAGGTAGGCGAGAAGTTTCGTATCGATATTCTCCCGCACCTCACCGCGCTGGATGGCCTTTTGCAGCAAGTCCTCGAAGAGCTCCTGAGCCATCACCGTGCTTCGACGCATCACCTCGCCGAAAACAGGTGTGCCTCTGCTGGACAGGACTTTGCGGCTGATCTCGGCGTACCGCGGATGTTCCACCGCGAAACGGATGCCAGCCAGGTACAGAGAGCGCAGCAATCCAAAGAAGCTCCTTTGGTCTGCGTTCTCCATCGCAGGGCGCAGATAAATCATCCTCTCCTCGCCCATCCGCTCCAGCAAGTAGACGAACAGATCCTTCTTGTCCCCGAAATACTGGTAGAAGCTCCCCTTGGCAATGCCTGCGCGCCTCACGATCCGGTTGATGCTGGCCTGCTCGAAAGGATGAGCCGCGAATTCGTCAACGGCAGCCCGGAAAACCTGCTCCCGTTTCTCCTCCGGAAGGTTGAAGAACGTATCCTTTGGCATGACACTCTCCATTGATGTGACCCCCCGGCCACATGACCTGTCGGTCACATTCTACGCATAGGCGATCTCTCTGTCAAAATGAGTTTCATGGGGGAAAACGAAGTAATTCCTGGAGGCACTACCGACCCCCAGGACTCACTCCGAAAGCCCGTTTCTAGAGCGGGTTTCGTTAGTCCTCCCCTGTATGGTAAACTTACCCATGTTTCCCGGGCACGAGGGTCCAAACTTCGGTGTGCGCTGCGGGAGTTCACTCTAATTCAAGGAGGTGAGACTCCATGACGTTCTTCAAAATAGCTGCTATAAGATACATGCTCTCCCCTTCTACCCTCAGCGGAGCCATCTTTTATGCCGCAGCGTTTTTGCTGATAGCCGTGGTCGCCAGCAGATTGCTCCACAGCCTCGCAAGCAAGGCCAGGAAAAGCGAAAAGTTCCCAACCGACAGGGCTGTTTTCGACTTCGTGGTTCAATTGGCACACTTCTCGATATTCATCGGCGCTTTCATTTTGTACGCATACATTGTCCCACCCCTGAGGGCCCTTGGCGGGGCACTGCTGGCGGGCGCAGGCATCCTTTCAGTAGTCCTGGGGCTCGCGGCACAAAGCACCCTGGGAAATCTCATCGCCGGTGCATCCCTGGCTCTGTATCGCCCGTTTGAAATCGGAGACAAAGTCCAGGTCTCCACACCAACGGGAACAGAAATAGGGGTGGTCGAAAGCCTCAATCTCGCCTACACGGTGCTGCAGACTTTCGACAACCGCAGGATCGCGATTCCCAACAGCGTCATGGTGTCTCAGACGGTCATCAACATGACGTCGGTCGATCCCAAGGTCATGGCATCCGTGCCGATAGGGACAAGCTATGACGCGGACATCCACCGGGCCAGGGAGATCATTCTCTCCATGGCAAAAAAGCACCCCAACGTCATAAAAGTGCTCTCGTGCCCGGTTACAGAGCTCGGAGACTCCAGCGTGATCCTGACTTTGAGAGCATGGTGCCCCGATGCTTTCAAAGCCAAAGACTTCGAGTTCGACCTGTACGAGGGAATCAAGAAGAAATTCGACGAAGAGAAAGTCGAGATACCGTATCCGTATACCAACGTGATATTGCATGATGCGCACAACGGCTACTAAGTAGCGGAGTCGAAATCCTCGGGAGGGGATCCCACCCATTTGGACTCAGCAACGATAGCCGGCCGGACCTGCATCAGAAAAGAGCCTTCGGTCATTTGTGCGCAGCCCCAAGATAGTGCGCCTGCAAGCTTGTGACTCCAAGGGCGTTGTTTTTCAAAACCCGGATTCCAATAACCGCAGCTGCTGCACCTGAGAGTGTGGTAATGAGTGGGACTTTATACTTGATAGCTGCCTGACGTATCTTGCGACCATCATGGCGGGAAGTCTGCCCTAAGGGCGTGTTCACGATGAGGTGCGTGGCCCGCTTACGGATGAGATCAACCACGTGCGGAGAACCCTGGCTTACCTTATTGACGGTCGTTACCGGTAAGCTAACCCGTTTCAGCACAGCCGCTGTGCCCTTAGTGGCAAGCAAGTCAAAACCAAGGCGGCGGAAATCGCGAGCGATCTTAAGGATGGCTCCCTTGTCGAAGTCATTGACCGTCAGCAAAACGCGTCCTGTCGTGGGCAATGGGGTACCAGCAGCCATTTCAGCCTTGGCGAAGGCGCGTCCGAAGTCTGGGGCATGGCCCATAACCTCCCCGGTGCTTCGCATTTCCGGCCCCAAAACAGCGTCCACCCCTGGAAATTTGTCGAATGGCAGGGCTACTTCCTTTACGAAGAAGCCTTCCACGGTCGGTTCTTCCACAAACCCTATTTCCTCTAAGCTCTTCCCGGCTATGACTTGTGTGGCAATGCGTGCCAGCGGGATTCCGGTGGCTTTGCTCACGAAGGGTACCGTGCGACTGGCACGGGGATTGACCTCCAGCACATAGACAATGTCATCTTTGATAGCAAACTGAATGTTCATCAAACCGCGCACGCCTAAAGCCAATCCAATTCGCTCTGTGTAGTCGCGGATGATATCCAGGAAATAGTAACTGATTTTGAATGGTGGGAGCACCATAGCCGAATCGCCGGAGTGAATGCCAGCCTCCTCAATATGTTGCATCACGCCGCCAACCACCACGCGTTTTCCATCGGCAACGGCGTCCACATCGATTTCGTAGGCATCCTCCAGGTACTGGTCCACCAGAACCGGCTTGCCCGGTGCAGCCTCTTGGGCTTCTGCCACGTAGTGTCTCAGTTCCCGCGGCGAGTAAACGATGGCCATTGCCCGGCCTCCCAGGACATAGCTGGGACGCACCATCACCGGGTACTCGATTCGCCGGGCGATGGTCAGGGCCTCCTCGATGCTGCGCGCGATGCCATGTTCCGGCTGAGGAATGTCCAGTCTTTGTAGCAAGGCGCTGAAGCGCTCGCGGTCTTCCGCCAGGTCTATCGTCGCTGGTTGTGTGCCGAGGATAGGTACACCAGCCGCAGAGAGTTGGCTGGCCAGGTTCAGCGGGGTTTGGCCGCCGAGCTGCACGACGACACCCAGAAGTTCCCCCTTTCGCGATTCCCCCTGGACAATGTTGAGCACATCTTCCACCGTCAACGGCTCGAAATAGAGTCGGTCGGATGTATCGTAATCGGTGCTGACTGTCTCCGGATTGGAATTGACCATGATGGTCTCGATGCCCATCTCTTGTAACGCGAAGGAGGCGTGGCAGCAGCAGTAATCGAATTCAATTCCCTGGCCGATGCGGTTTGGTCCGCTGCCGAGGATGATCACCTTGCGCCGATCGGTGGGGCTGGCTTCGTCTACTGTTTCATATGTGGAATACATGTACGGGGTGAAAGCCTGGAACTCGGCTGCGCAGGTGTCCACCTTCCGGTAAGCGGGCGTTATTCCTGCTTTCTGACGGCGTTGCCGGATGGCGGGAACGGTGCTGTTGGTCAGCTGTGCCAGGCGGGCATCGCTGAATCCAAGCTGTTTCGCAGCGAGCAGCAGTTCGTCGTCCTGCGGCCTCTTCGCTAGTTTCTGTTCCATGACAACGATCTTTCCCGCCTGGGCCACAAACCATGGGTCGTAGCCTGTAAGCGCTGCGACTTTCGTGGCGGTCCAACCGCGGCGCAATGCTGCGAAAATGGCTTTCAGCCTTTGAGGGTTAGGTCGGAGCAGCAAAGCGTTTATCTCCTCCTCTGCGAAAGATGCTGGCGCGTCGCCGTTGTTCTCCAGGCTGCGCATCGCCTTCTGCAACGCCTCTGGAAATGTGCGTCCGATGGCCATGACTTCCCCCACCGATTGCATCTGCGGCCCCAGGGTGTCGTCTGCGCCGGGGAACTTCTCGAAATTCCATCGCGGTATTTTCACCACCACGTAATCCAGAGATGGCTCGAAAGCGGCTACCGTTTTCTGTGTGATATCGTTACGTATTTCGTCCAGGGTGTAACCCACTGCCAGCAACGCCGCGATTTTTGCGATGGGGAATCCGGTTGCCTTGCTAGCCAACGCTGACGAACGGCTTACGCGAGGATTCATCTCGATGACGACGGTCCGCCCATCCCGCGGATTGACGGCAAACTGGACGTTGGAACCGCCGGTTTCCACTCCAACAGCGTGCATGACCAAACGCGCCATATCCCGCATTCGCTGGTATTCCTTGTCGGTAAGCGTTTGGGCTGGAGCAACGGTGATCGAATCGCCGGTGTGGACGCCCATCGGGTCTATGTTTTCGATGCTGGTCACAACGACGAAATTGTCGTGCCGATCCCGCATGACTTCCAGCTCGAATTCCTTCCAACCCAGCACCGATTCCTCCAGCAACACCTGGTGTACCGGGCTTTCCCGCAGGCCTCGGGCTGCCTTATCCTGCAGGTCAGTTTCATCCACAGCAATACCGCCCCCGCTACCACCCAACGTGAAACTGGGGCGGATCAGCAGTGGGTAACCCAGTGTTTTGGCGACATCCAATGCCTCTTCCACGGAAGCGACCAGAAAGCTGCAGGGGACTTCCAGCCCAGCGTGTTCCATAGCTTCTTTGAAAAGATGACGTTCCTCGGCGATACGGATCGCGGATAACTTCGCTCCGATGAGTTCCACGCCGTACTGCTCCAGCACACCTTGCTCCGCCAGCTCTACGGCCAGGTTCAACGCTGTCTGCCCGCCCACGGTGGGCAGCAGAGCGTCCGGCCGTTCCTGGGCGATGATTTTCTCCACGATGTCCGCTGTCAACGGCTCGATGTAGGTGGCATCGGCTAAATCTGGATCGGTCATTATAGTAGCCGGATTGGAATTGACCAGGACGACCTGGTAGCCTTCGCCTCGCAACGCTTTGAGGGCCTGCGTGCCGGAATAATCGAATTCTGCCGCCTGCCCGATGAGGATTGGCCCGGCGCCCAACACCATGATTTTGTGTAAATCGTCGCGTTTTGGCATTTGCTAAGCCCTTTTCTCTCGAACCACGCGAATGAACTGTTCGAACAGGTAGTCGGCATCGTGAGGCCCTGGACTGGCCTCCGGATGGTACTGCACTGCGAAAACCGGCCGGTCTCGCAGTCGCATCCCCTCCACGCTGCCGTCGTTAAGGTTCCTGTGTGTGATTTCGACTTCTGGCGGCAGTGTGTCGGAATCTACCACGTAGCTGTGGTTTTGGGCGGTGATCTGGACACGCCCGCTTTGCAGATCCTCCACCGGGTGGTTCCCGCCGTGGTGCCCGAACTTCATCTTATAGGTTTGCCCCCCTAACGCCAGGGCCAGGATCTGATGCCCCAGGCAAATCCCGAACATGGGCAATCCGGACTCCAGCAACCGCTTTACAGCGGCTACTGCATAAGGCACGCCCGCCGGGTCACCAGGGCCATTGGAGAGGAAGACGCCATCAGGTTGTATCTCCAGCAGCTGTTCGGCCGGCGTGTCGGCCGGGAAGATCGTCAGCACTGCGCCGTGGTCTGCCAGCCTCCGCAGGATGTTACGTTTGACGCCGTAATCGTAGACAGCGATGTGAACATGCCCGTCCGGCGCCGGGCGGCGCGGCCCGTTGCTATCCGCCAATGGTTGCCAGTGGCCGTTTCCTTCTTGCCAGGTGAACGGGGTGGTATGTGTGACCTCTTTTACCAGATCTCGCCCGCCCAAACCGGGCCATTGCCGGGCTTGCTCCCACAAGTCATGGGGAGAAACGTCGGGCAAAGTGCTCAAGGCTGCTTTGAGCGAGCCCTTTTCCCGGATGTGCAGCGTCAGGGCTCGGGTGTCCACACCGGAAATGGCTGGCACGTTATGCCTGGCTAGATAGTCGGGCAGCGGTTCGGAGCTGCGCCAGTTGCTGGGCTGTGCGTTCATCTCCCGCACGATGAGGCCGGAGAGCCAGGGTCGCTCCGATTCTTCATCTTCTGGGTTAATGCCCACATTGCCGATATGTGGGTAAGTCATCAGAACGAACTGCCCGCGGTAAGAGGGATCGGTGATGATTTCCTGGTAGCCAGTCATGCTGGTGTTGAACACCACTTCTCCCAATGCCGTTGCTGTGGCCCCATGTGCCTCCCCGGGCCAGACCGTTCCATCCTCCAAAACCAGATATGCCGTAGAAACTTGCATCTTCTTTTCTCCCGTCGTTCCCCTACATCAACCTCTCGACTGGTCTCCGGCGAATTTTGCCTTAGACGCAGATCGACTCGGATTCTCGCAGATGAATTCCTACGAAACCAGCGCGCGAAACCAGGCAAACCATGCCAGGGATCACTATCGCAAGCGATGAAAAGCCATCGATCCGATAGAATCAGGCCGCCTTGCCTGCATGCACTCGTCACTGAGAGATGATCTTTTCGTGAGGCACTTCACAGCGCCGTGGAAGTTCTGTCGACATTATACATTTCTTGGAAAGCAGTGCCAATTTTGTGCACCCAAACGGAAAACAAAGCAATTCCTGGGGGCCTGTAAGGCCCCCAGGAATTGCTTCAAAATCCCCTATGGAGTTCCCATGGTCGTTGCTCGACATGCGGTGTATAATACCAACTGGTAGCTCCTACACTACCTGGGAACTGGACTTTTGACAACCGGGGGCTCCGCTAGCCCAGGCTTCTCATCTCGAAGACAGGAAAGAGGATTTTTCCCCGATCACACACCCAGGCGCAAAGGCCCGAGAAGCCCACCCGCACTTTCCCTATGGTTGGTCTGCTGCCGGGCCAATCCGTGACGATCGGCCAGCTAACGTTGGGCTACCGCCTGGCCGAAGCTGTGGGGGAATCGCAAATCACCCAGCGTCGATGTAGCATGTCGGACATGCACTTGTTTCAAACCAGGAGGCTTTACGATGCAAAGGATTGGAACGTACCCCAACCGCATTGTCTCGTTGGAACCCAACGTGACCGCAACATTGTTTGCGCTGAACCGACAACACCTGCTGGCCGCGGTTAGCGAGCACGATCATCGCTTGCTCGGAGAGGAAGCGCTGGAGGGGTTCCCTCGCGTGCCATGCACCTGGTCGGTCAAAGCAAAGGACATCCTTCCCTTCGACCCCGACCTGGTCATTGCATCTGTCCCTTTCCGTGAACAAAGCCTGAGCGAATTGCTCAAGGCAGGGCTCAACGTGCTCGCTCTCTATCCCGAACGGCTGGAAAGCATCTACGGGAACATCCGCCTGCTTGCGGCACTCACAGACGCCCGCGAGGAGGGAGAACACGTGATCTCCAAAATGGAACTTTCCTTTGAGCGGCTGCGGGAGGCGTTCGGCAGCAAGCCCCATATCCGCGTGTACATGGAAGTCTGGCCACGGCCGCTAATGAATGGACCAGCCTGGCACGTGGACCTGGTCAACCTGATGGCCGGAGAATTCGTGCCACCCGGCCCTGGCCGACGATTGAAGGAACGAGAGATCCTGGAGGCCGATCCAGAGGTCATTGTCGTGGCGTGGCCCGGAGTGGAAAATCAGCCATTGGAGAAAGTGTATGCCCGCCCCGGTTGGGAAAACGTCACAGCCATCAAGAAGAGGCGCGTGGTCTCCATCCCTGAAATCTGGATCAATGTGCCGGGGCCTAACCTGGCCCGCGGAGCGGAGATGTTGGCAGAGGCGATTTGGAACGTGAAGCAGGAGGCGTAAAGCGTTAGGGGAGGCATGACGTGGTTTTTCAGAGCTCTCCCAGGGGCGCTGGAAGGGGAAAACCTGCTGCGAGGTATGTGGATCAGAGGGAAGAAATATTGGGAGATGCTGAACGGGTATTTCGGAGACGTGTGGCGGGCGGAGGTGCGGCGCTTTTTGCCGGAGCGTTCCCGACCGCCACCGGTTCGACGGGGGAAGCACGATTCGCCGCTGACCCTTGTGCTCGTGGTGGTGATCGTGGAGATGTGCCTGACGTTAGCTTTTGATGGCGCTCAAAAGTAGCGTGACGAGCTCACCTTGAAAAGATGCGAAGGAAGTCTTCTGTTGCCGCCTCCTATAACCCGGCCGCCTGCGGCGGGAATTGCAGGGGGAGCCGTCTGGCTCGCCTGGTCGAGCTAACCAGCTCGACCAACAGCGCAGCCCCTCCCCGCAGGCCGGGTCGCCCGATAATGTGATGCTATGTGGATCGCCTGACAACCGGCACATTACGGTGGGTTTGACACCGATGCCCAGGCGAGTTACAATTTTTGATGTGGAAGAAGAAACATACACAGCACAGGGCGTTGCTTAGATGGTTTGCGCCCACCAGAGGAGGTGCCGATGAACAAATTCGACTGTCCTGCTCCGGAACACGTGCGAAGGGCTTTCGAAATCAGACAGACCGTACGGAACGTGGCGTTCGTATCCTCCTGGCCTGCGGCGGCCATCGCAGCCATTGCAAGTGCGATCGCTCTGCTGATCGGCATCGCAGCCCACAGAGCAGGCATTGATACGGTCCCGTTTTACCTGGTATTGCTCGGACTGCTGGCGCTGCCGATCATCTTCAGCTAGTGGTTCACCAGCAAAGTGCTGCGCGCAGGTGCACCTCGGTTCTCCACAAGGTCTGCCCCAATGGAACTCCCCTGGTGGGGATTCATAGCGTCCGCCATCGTGGTCATTCCGACATCCTACTTGCTCGCCGGAGGGAAAGAAATGCCCACCGTGGTGACTGCGATGTGGCTCTGGATCGGAACGGTGAACATTGCCGGGGGATGGATAGGGAAGCAGTGGGACAAGATCCTCAGCGGTGCTCTCCTCCTCGTCTGTGGCCCGCTGTACGCCAGAACATATCCGGAAGGAGGAAATCTCTACGGTGTCTTCGTCTTCTCCATTTCATTCGCGGCAATTGCAGAAGCAATCCTCGCCTGCTGGGCAAGGCGGAAGTGGGAGAAAGACTCCGCCAGATTCGAGTCGATTCTTGCGTGAGGACAGGCAACGGCTGATCCGGCTTGCGCGAGATCCAAAAGTCCTGTACGTCCTCTCTGCCCTGTCTGGGGTCGAAGACGCGAATGAAGAGTTCGTCGCAAAGGTCACGGGGCTTTCGACAAACGAGGTCAGGGAAGCAATAGAACTGCTGGCGGCCGAAAGGTTCATCGTGGCCGGAGGGAAGAAAGGCGTCGCTTATGCCAGCCTTTCCAACCTGGGACGGAGCATCTTCAAGATCTACTGGAAGAAACTGCGACAGTACGAGAGATAAAACGATGAATGCCACATTCGGTAGACGCGAAACCGGAAAGACGAAACTGATTCTCCAGGTTCTCGGATCGAGCATCGCCGCGGGAGCAATCTTGCCCTTGCTATGGAAGCTCATTTACGTGCTCGGGAACGAGATGGACGAACTCACGGCAATGGAAAAAGCCGTCCACATGGAGCGCTTCTCGCTGCAGTCCGCCCACCTGGTTATGCTCGAGATGGCGACAAGCTCGCTCGTGATGCTGTCGTTTGGCGTGGCGTTTCTGCTGGCTCCGGCATTCTGGGGATGGTGGGCGGCGAAGCTCAAGGGAGAAGACATTTCGACAGCATGGCGCGCTGTACTCCTGACAATCGCCATGGTGGTGCCCACCGGCATCGCCGCAGGAGTGATGTGCTTTGCATTCCGTGGAGCTCCCTGGAGTGCGTTGGCATGCAGATTCGCGGAAGACCGCTTCAGTGGGGGTATTTTCGCTTTGATGTTCCTGATCTCTCTGATATTTTGGGAACGTTACCCTGCGGGCAGAAAAGCAAAGTGAGGCACAGAGTCCCTCACTTCCCGGCAAGGGTGCAAGACACTCATGCTATGTAAGAGAGAGTTGCTGATACTTTCACTACACGAAATGAAGCGTCACATTGCTCAGCAGCTTCCAATCCCTCTGCCCAGGCCTCGTCCGTGGCAGAATAGCCCACTGCTCCACACAGCTCCTACAAAAGCAGGCCGATCAGCAGCCCGATGGGAAGCGCGAGCCAATGCCCCATGTCCGCCAGCCATTCCGGCATCAGAGCCCACTTCAAAACGAGGTACAGCGGTACGCCTGTTTCCAGAGCAATCGTCTGCCAGGCCCGCGCGGTCCCGGGAGAGCGATTGAGCACGACCAGCAACACGCCCACCACGCCGAACAGCCCCACCGAAAGGCCAATGTCCGTCATAGGGTATACTTCCGGCCCAGGGTCTATGCCCCGCACCATCAGGAACCGGAAGATGAGAGCAATCAGCAACCACACTACCACCTGGACAAACCAGTAAACCGCCACAGTGGTGCCGATGCCGAGCCTGGACTCCGCCAGAGCCATGATCGGGACCCCAGCCAGGATGACCCCGTAAAGCATGAAAGCGTCGTTGCAGAGGAAGACCATCGTGAAAATAGTCCACCACTTGCCCTCGAAGATTCTCTGAGGCCCGGTTCCCCATGCGCTTTGGACGGACGGGGGTACCTCACGTCCCAGAGTCGGCCCGGTAAAGATTCCGACCACGAAAATCGCAAGGAACAACGTCGTCGTGAAAGGATGTTTGACGATCCAGCTCAACTCACTCCTCCTCTGACGGTGGATGCACCTTGATCCGC
>WFSD01000092.1 GCA_015486235.1 Anaerolineae bacterium | reverse complement strand
TGTGTGGAGAAAGCCGTGGGTGCTGGCGTGGGATAGGGATGGAGAGCTGCCCCAGGTCGTTGCCGAGGCTAGGTCCGTGGCATCGGCGATGGCAGGGAGCAGGCTCTGGGTAGGCGCCGAGGCGACGATGGGACGTTTCAAGGAGGCGGTTCTGGGTGCCGACCTGCTGCACCTGGCGTCCCATGCCAGGTTTCGGGCCGACAACCCGTACTTCTCCTACATCGAACTGGCCGACGGCAGGCTGTCGTTGTACTCCCTGTTGGAGATGGACACCGGCGCCCGATTGGTAGTCATGAGCGCGTGTGAGACGGGTTTAGGGATGTTGAAAGGGAACGCGCTGGTGAGCCTGAGTCGTGGGTGGTTGCAGGCGGGCGCGCACGGGCTGGTGGTGAGCATGTGGAAAGTGATGGACGCGCCTACGGCGGGCTTGATGGAGGAGTTCTACGGTAGATTGTCGGAAGGCATGGCGCCCATCGAAGCGCTGCATCTGGCGCAACAGGAGATGAGAAAAGCAGGGAAACCGATAACCCATTGGGGAGCGTGGACGTATGTTGGGACATGAAACGGCAGGATGGAGTTGGAAAGGGAAAGTGCTGATCTTTCCTATCATTGCACTGTCGCTGACGATAGTTGCAATGGCAGTGATGACCGGAGTGCAGGGCGTTTCCGCCGGGGCAGACACGGCCCCGAACCCACCCAGCCTGGTCAGCCCCAGGGACTGGGCGGTGTTCATCGGGGAGATGCCGAAGCTTTGCGCTGCGGACAACGGAGACCCGGACGGTGACGCGATCACCGGTTACCGGTTCGTGATTTTCCAGAGCGCCCGCAACTGGGACAGCGGATGGGTGACAGATTCCTGCGCTCAGCCGCCGGACCTGGGATACTACGGGTTCCAGTGGCATGCGAAAGTCCGGGATGCCACGGGCGCCGAGAGCGACTGGAGCGTCACGTGGCATTTCAACGTGGATTCGCCGGAGGTCACGTTCAGCGACATCCATTTCGACCCGCCTTCCCCTTCGGATGCAGAGCAGGTGAAGACGTATGCTTGCACCGAAGGACATGCCGGAGTGGGGATTGGGCTCAGGGTGAGCGTGAACGAGGCGGCGGATGGGTCGGACGACGGAAAGTGGGACATCATCAAAGAGCTCGGCGTGCCCTGCTTCAACGACGTGGACGTTCCGGTGTGGAACACCCTGGGTTACGCTGACGGCCAGCATCTGGTGCGGTTCCAGGCCCGGCGGGATGAGGATCACTCCTGGGAGGAGGCGGCGGAGGAACTGCGGGTGTACGAACTGCTCAGGAGAAGGCCCTCGTCTCCGGTTCTCGTCACGCCGGATGACGGAGCTGACATCAGCGCCCGGCGCGTGACCTTTGCATGGCTTCCTGCTCTCAGAACCATGACCTACACCCTGGTCATTGGCGATGGGAACCCGCCGGAGCTTTCGATGCGGCGGATGGTTGAGCTCCCATCGGACGTCCTCACCTACACCGTTGGGTTTACCCAGAGCGTGGATGCCCTCTACTGGCGGGTGTTCGCCCGCAACGAGAAAGGGGTGACCGGATCCGGCGTCCGGAACTTCCGACTGCAGGTGCCGCCGAAGGTCGTGCACACTTTGATACTGACCAACTCCGATCGGTGGCCCGGAGCGAGTGAGGAAGACCTGAAGAAAATGAGGGACTCCCTGGCCCTTCTGTCGGACGACGATCGGGTGGATGGGGTGGTGCTGGATCTGGCAGGAGTGCCGGAGGTGCAGGCGGCTTACGCTGCGTGGGATGCCGACCCTCTGAACCCGGAGGCGGCTGACGGTGTGGTTGCGGCCATCAAGAGGGAGGTGCTGGCCAGGGCCCAGGGGTATCCGGAACTGCGCTATGTGGTGCTGGTGGGTCCGGATTACGTCATTCCTTACGCCAGGCGTCCCGACGGGACTACATTGAACGAGACGAACTACGTGCCGATCCAGACTGGGGACAGGACACTGGCGGCGCTGGCTGCTGGGTACTACCTGAGCGATTCTCCCTACGGGGACCTGATCCCTGAGTCGGGAGGGGTGGTTGTGCCGGAGTTGTCGGTGGGGCGATTGGTGGAATCGCCGGGGGACATTGCCGCGACGGTGGATGGATTTATTGGAAGCAATGGTGTCGTCCCGCGAAAAGCCCTGGTGACGGGATACGACTTCATGGAAGATGGCGCCCAGGCTTACGCCCTGACCCTCTCACGGGAAGGGGTTGTGGCGGATACATCCCTTGTGGGTGATGAGTGGTCGCTGGACGATCTGAAGCGGAAGCTGTACGAGGGTGGCTACGACATCCTCAGCCTGAACCAGCACGCCAACGCGGTGGCGATGGGAGCTCCCGAGAGCGCTTCCAAGCTGGGGGCAGCGGACTTCCTGGCCCACGCTCCTGGCATGGGCGGCGTGCTGGCCGGGGGGATAGGGTGCCATGCGGGCCTGAACCTGTCCGGCGTAACCGATTGGCCTCAGGTCTTCGAGGAGAAAGGGGCGGTGTATTACGGGCATACCGGGTACAGTTGGGGGTTGCGCCAGGGGATAGGGTACTCGGAACTGCTGCAGCGGCTCCTGGGAGAGGAACTGGGGAAACCGGGTGCCACGGTGGGGGATGCTTTGAGGCTGGCGATTCGGGAGTACAAGGACAGGTCTGCTTTTCTGGATGCGTACGACCGGAAAGTGCTGGGGGAGGTGGCGCTTTACGGGCTGCCTATGACGCCGGTGGGACCGGAAAACGTCGGCAGCACTGCACCCCAGACGATGATGAAAAGAAGTGCGGTTTTCTCTGCCGACAGGAGCACCGCGACTTCGAACGGGTTGGTGGTGACCGCCGTGACGGTCACTCCCACGTTCTCTCTGGCTCAGGGGCCCGATGGGGATTTCTACTATGTCTACGATCGGAGTGGCGTGGAGGCTCACAGCGGATACCCAATCCAGCCGAAACTACCGCCGGACCTGGCGGTGGGATTCGGCGTTGGATACCGTGGGATCGCGTTGATAAGCGCCTCGTACGAAGACATCCCCGATTTCGAGGCGGCGGTGGGTCGTGCGGACAGCCAGGGGTTATCCGATTCGGCGGTGCTCTACCTGCCGAGTGTGTGGTTCCCCGACAGGCCGGTGGTCTTTCATCCGGCGGAGCAGCCCGGCGAGATGGCGAAGCCGGTGCTGGTGATGGGGCAGTACCTGGCTTCCGCCAGGGTGCAGCGTCTCTACCACGGGATGAGGCTGGAGG
>WFSD01000091.1 GCA_015486235.1 Anaerolineae bacterium | reverse complement strand
TGTACTCGGCATCTAATTTCCTGGTGGTTCCTTCCAGTATTTCCTTGTGACTTTTCAGCGCTGACGGAAAGTCGACCAGAGGGGACGGTTTTCCATCCCACACTATCAGCTGTTTGGAAGCTGGCAGATGCCGCTCCTCGAAAGCACTGGACTTCTTTGCCCATAAGATCGCCAGCGCAGCTTTTTGCCTGCACTCCCCCTTTTCAGTGACACATGTGCAATCCTCGAGTTCGGGCTCTCCCTTGCGATTCAGAACAAGGATGACCCAGCAGTTGTTTTCCCACCTCCCGATCAGCCACCTGCCTGCCCTGTATAGCTCTTTGGCGGCTTTCCTTTTGACGAGATCTTCGGCTGCTTCCCAGATCTCTTTGCCGAAATATTCCGCATACTTTTCCAGAGGTAAGACGGGAGGCGATTCCTTTTCCTGACGCTCGATGGCAGTGTACAAATCCATGGTAATTTCCTCCGTCCTGCTATCGTCACACAGCCGTGCCTGCTTTGCCATTCGGCTCAGGCAGGGCATCGGGAATTTCTTCGTCGTACAGAATGTGGTACTCGTACCCTTGCTCCGTCAAGAAAAGCTGACGATTCGCGCTATATCCCTGGTCCACAGATTCCCTGGAGACAATGGTGTAGAAATAAGCGCGGCTTCCGTTGGACTTCGGACGAAGGATACGTCCCAGGCGTTGCGCTTCCTCCTGGCGCGAGCCGAAAGTGCCGGATATCTGGATTGCCACATTGGCGTCAGGAAGGTCTATGGAGAAATTACCGACTTTGGAAAGAACAAGCATCGATATCTCGTCTTTGCGGAATTGATCGAACAATTTTTCCCTTTCCCGCATAGCCGTCTTGCCTGTAATTATAGGTGCGTCGAGCATTCCCGCCACTTTCTGCAACTGATTCAAGTACATGCCGATGATCAGGATACGATCACCTTCGTGGTGCCTTACCAGCTCTTTCAGAATGCCTATTTTTCTCGGATTCGTAGCGGCGATATGATACTTGTCCCGTCTCTCGGCGGTTGCATAAAGCAGACGCCAGTCGTCCGGCATGTGTGTGCGTATCTCGTAGCAAACCGCAGGGGCAATCCAGCCTTCCCTTTCCAGGTCTTTCCACGGCACGTCGTATTTCTTAGGACCGATGAGGGAGAAAACGTCCGTCTCAAGCCCATCCTCCCGCACCAAAGTGGCTGTGAGGCCGAGCCTCCGGCGCGCCTGAATTTCTGCTGTAATGCGGAACACTGGCGCGGGCAGCAGATGAACCTCATCGTATATGATCAACCCCCAGTCCCCCCTGTTGAAAATGGCGAAATGGGGGAATTCCTCCTCCATTGGCAGCCCTTTCCCTTTGGTCCCTCGCTTTCGCGTCGTCAGGATCTGATACGTGGTCAGGGTAATGGGCCTGATCTCTTTCCTCTGACCACTGTACTCGCCAATCTGGTCTTCGGTAAGAGTGGTCTTGTCCAGCAGTTCCCGCTTCCACTGGCGCGCCGCCACACTGCCGGTGGTCAAGACCAAGGTGTTAGCCTGGGCTTTCTCCATGGCGCCCATCCCGACCATCGTCTTGCCCGCGCCACATGGCAGGACGACCACGCCTGAGCCACCGCTGGCCGAGCCACCTGCCCAGAAAATCTCCGTCGCCTCCTGCTGATAATGTCGCAGTCTGAATTGTTCCCCGCTGAGAGCGACAGAGCGCAGATGGAAACTGAGAGGGGTGCCTTCCACGTACCCTGCCAGGTCCTCCGCCGGATAGCCAATCCGTACCAGGGCCTGCTTGATGTGTCCGCGCCGCGATGGGTCAACTTCCAGCGTCTGTCCATCTACCTGGCGGATGATATATGGCTTCATTCGCCTGTGGCGTGCTATTTCCACGATAAGCAACGGATCATCGCTGATCAAAAGAAGCGATCGCCCGTCCGGCCCTCTCACCAGCTTGAGGCGGCCGTATCTGGAGATCGCATCGAAAATATCGACGCGCACATTGTCAGGAACGGAATACTTGGAATAGCGGTCCAGCCCCTCGACAATGCTCTCTGCATTCACGCCTGCAGCCGCTGCATTCCAGAGAGAAAGCGGCGTGATGCGATACGTGTGAACGTACTCTGGACTCTTGTCCAGTTCGGCGAACCGCGCCAGAAAATCCCTCGCTTCTTCGTAAAGAGGGTTGTTCACTTCCAGTAAAACTGTTTTGTCTCCCTGCACTACAACGGGATTGTCCGCTCGATACTCCATATTACCTTAACACCTTGTCGTGCCATCGAATTTCTCCACGCAGGCGTCGTCGAATCTGCGTGCAGTATATTTCTCCTGGCCTGGCTGCCGGGATATCACTTTCCCGAAACACCTACATAAATATTACCCTGGTACGAACCTTTACGCAACATCAGGGCTGCCCCGGAGAGCGAATGGGCGCTCTCGAAATGGCCGCTTTTTCTCCCGAGTCCCCCGCGATTCTGCGTCATTACGAAACGCGCCGCGTGCTGCGCTGCTAGTGGCTTGTCAAACTTGTGTCAGTGGGTGGTGGGTAGGCGAAGAGGGGCGACCTGCAGGTCTCCCCTACCGCGCCCACCGCATTGCGGGTATTGTCGGGATAATGGGAAAACGAAGCAATTCCTGGGGGCCCTATGGGCCCCCAGGAATCCCCAGAACCGTTATCGCTCTACATCAACCCCAACGGCAAGTAGCGGATCGCTTCAGAAGCGTCGGGAATGCCCCTAAGCGATTTCGTGCTTTCGATTTGCTTCGAAAGCCCATAATTGGTAGCGCTCAAGTGCGGTGGGATGACTTTCCAAGAGGATACC
>WFSD01000090.1 GCA_015486235.1 Anaerolineae bacterium | reverse complement strand
GTGCAGCCGTGTCCGCGGTGCCCTCTTCCCTCGCCCATGGCGCATGGGAGAGGGAAGGTAGGGCAGGCAGCCCCAGGCGGCCGGGGTGATGGGTGAGGGCAAACGCGGCGAATCAGCGAATGGGCGAATCAGGCCGACGGCTGGGCAGGTTTCGTCTTCTCACCGGCGGGGCAGTTCAGATGTGCTGCCCCTGGGCGAGGCCAAGCCTCGCCCCCACGCGTCATCAGAGACGGTTTCGAGGGCGTCACGCTGTAAACTTGCCCCGCCCTGCCCCCAGGTATATCATTTGTTTAAGGTCGTTCATATCGTCCCGTCAAAGAGCGAGGTGAAAGGGACCTAAGCGTGCGTCGGCGGCACGTGTAGCTGGCATGGCTTCGCCCACCCGGCATGATAAGAAAGGCGAATCCTATAGCACTCACGATCACAACTGAAACCGTCCCTCTGGTGATAGACGCCCATGGTATCATCCGCGTGGGGACAACGCGAGTGATCCTGGACACCGTTATTGCCACCTTCCTGGAAGGGGCTACCGCGGAGCGGTAATGGCACGCCGCCTACGCTATCCCTGGGATACCTTCCCCTGGCAAACATATTATACGAGGAGGTAAAGTCCGATGAAATTCGGCTACAGAAAACCATCTTTGAAAAAGCGAGTCGCATCTCGAACTTCATGGAAACGAGTTGTGCGCCACAGTATGGGGTTAAAAGCCCCGCGAGGGTATGGTTGGGTTACTAATCCTAAAAAAGCAGCGTACAACAGAGTCTACAATAGGACTACTAAAGGCTGCCTATCTCTTCTGGTCATCGCAGTTCTAGGGATCGCGACTCTCATTGCCGCGATCGCCAAGAGATGAGATCTTTGCCTCTGCCCAGACAAGATCAAACAGAGGTTGCTTTAGAAACAACCAGCCGGAAGGTTGAATCCAACAGTCCAGGTGATGCTAATGTCATACGCAATCCAATGGAATCTACTTTTGGATGACGAGCGGGATTTCCTCGAGAGTATAGGGGTAGAATTGCTTCCCAGTGGCATGAGATTTACCAGACGCCCGACAGGGGAAGATTTCTGCTTGACCTTTGCCTACATTTTCGGGGTTCGCAATCGAACGCTGCAAGAAGGCAATCATATTTACTTTGCCATAGGCGACTGTATCCTTGCGGGCCAAGAGTACTTCGGGAAGGAAGCAGTTGGTAGATGGATGAGAAGCTTCCTTCGTCTCGTCTCTATGAGGGATCACCTTCTGGGCTTGGCGGGCGCAACACTTATTGCGCTTCAAATGGTCGAGGAGCAAATCAAACTCTGCTGCACCCTTGTTCGACCGAAAAGTCTTAAGTTGACTCTAGACGATTTCTTGTCTCCGGATCCTTCCAGGCGAAAACAGACTCTTGGTCAACTCACTTCCGCACTCAAGAAGAGTGCCATCTTCGATCCCAGCTTCGAAGATAGATTGACTGCATTCGTCAGCAACAGGAACAAGTTTGTACACAACCTCTGGGCGGAACAAGCCCGGCAAAGCAAAAAGGAATCGGGTTTGCCATCAGAGGATGAGATGAAAGCAATTCATGACTTCCTTGTGTTACTCTTACGGGAAACACAGTATGTGCTACGTGTCTTCCTTGGCTGCCAGTATGCGATCGAGAAGCAACCCATAGTAGCCGCACTTGGAGAACCAGAATCGCTGGTTTCGACACAATGGACGAGATATATCCCTGAATTCGAGAAGGTTCTCCGAGAACGATAAGGCACTCGTTAAGTATTACTCGGCTCTCATTGCCCCCTGAACCGCCCAACGCCCGACAGCAGCATCTCCGCGGAAACCGCCACGTTCCCCAGGTGACGCACAGCGAGGCCCGCTGCCAGGTTCGCCAGCCTCGCACCGTCGAACGCGGAGAGCGCCGCAGCCAGCGCCAGAGCCAGTACCGCAACCACCGTGTCCCCGGCACCCGTCACGTCTCGAAAACCTCGCTCCGGTTGACCGGCTCCAGATGCTCCACACGCCCGCCCCAGGCCACCGTCATCCCGTCGGGGCCCCTGGTCACCACCACGCCGTCGGCATCCAGCGAACTCCGGAGTTCCAGCGCGGCCCCGGCAAACTCATCGTCGCCAGTCAGCCGCCGCCCCAGTTCCGATTCGGCCTCGCGGCGGTTGCACTTCACCAACGTCGCCCCCCGATACCGGCTCAGGGCGCCCTGGGCGTCCACCACCGCCGGAATCCGCATTTCTGCGCTCTTCGCCAGAACGGAGCGAATCAGGTCGGGCGACATCACCCCGCCCCGGTAATCGGAAATCAACAGCACGTCCGCCCCTGCCAGGGCCTCCGACACGGCGTCAGACAGGCTCGCCGCGGCGTCCGGCGGGATCGGCTCGCGGGTCAGGCGGTCTATCCGGGCCAGATGCTGGGCGAAAATCAGCGTCCCTTTGGCGACGATGCGGGTCTTGTGGGTCGTCGGCCTGCCGGGCACGGTCACCAGCGCGTCGGAAATCCCCGCATCCCGAAGCATCCAGCGGAGCCGGACGCCCACGTCGTCGTCTCCCACCACGCCTGCCAGGACGGCCTCTCCTCCCAGAGTCACCACGTTGTGGGTCGGGTTCGCCGCCCCGCCAAGCCGGAAGAACCCCTGGGTGTACTCCGGGACCGGCACCGGCGCTTCTGCGTCATTACGGAACACGCCGCTGGCTGCGCTGCAGATCGAGCTGTCTGGCTCGACCAGGCGAGCCAGCAGCTCGACCCACAAGACAATTCGTGGGTCAGGCCAGGCGGCCCGACCTCGTTTCCACGCAACACTCCTTCAGTCGTTCAGAGGAGCACCAGCGACGAAAAATCTTGAGCCCCCGTCGTAGTCGTATGGCAGGAAACGGTCTTCCCAGGGGCGGCAAGATTCCTCGCCTCGCCAGGTGAAACATGGGTGATCATTGCAAAATCCTCCTTGACAAAAAGGAAGCGATTGTGTATAATAGCTGTGGGAGCGCTCCCAAAACCATTCCGTTATCTGAGGGTATGCACGGGGAAAGTGGCTTTTCTTCGGCAACGATCGGGGGAATACCGGGCAAATAGCTCCCGAAAACCCCGGTCGAGCAGCTCTACCCAGCGGTGAAATGGCCTGGAAGCACCATGTAAGGCAGAAAGAGGCATTTATTTTTTAGGCATGTGTGGGAGCGCTCCCACAAAATAGGAGGTCTTTCATGGGGTACACTCTAGAAGAGATCGCGGAAATGGCCCACGTCTCACGCTCCACGGTGTCCCGTGTCATCAACGGCCGCCCGAACGTGAGCGATGATGTGAGAAAGCGGGTGTGGAAAATCATCCGAGAGGTGGGGTACCAGCCGCACGCAGCGGCGCGTAGCCTTGCTACCAACCGGTCCAATATCCTCGCGTTGATAATCCCGGAACCGGTGACGAGGATTTTCACCGATCCCTTCTTCCCAATTCTCATCAAAGGCGTGGCCGACGCCTGCAACGAGCATCGGTACAACCTCATGCTCTCCCTGTTCACCGACAGGAATGAGCAAGAGGAGCAGTACCTACGTGTGCTCAAGAGCGGCACTCTGGACGGGGCGGTCATCGCATCCACGACTCTCGACGACCCTCTCGT
>WFSD01000089.1 GCA_015486235.1 Anaerolineae bacterium | reverse complement strand
TTTCTAAGCAGCCTCCAGTGGGAGAGGGAGGGGTTGGGGTGGGTGAGGGCGAAAAGCAGCACAATCCCACCAGTTTTGAGCGCTACCAATTACTTCGTTTTCCCCCTCAGTGGGCTTTCGAAGCAAATCGAAAGCCCAAAATCGCTTCATGGGCATTCTCGACGCTTCTGAAGCGATCCACTACTTGCTGTTGGGGTTGATGAAAAGCAACAACGGTTCTGGGGATTCCTGGGGGCCCGTAGGGCCCCCAGGATTTGCTTCGCACTCCCTCCGTCGGGATGATTTGTCCCCTGTCGTATCCAGGCGGTATAATGTGACCACTATGGCGAATAACCGAGCGCTGATAATTGTCAACCCCATAGCAGGTGGTGGTCACGGGATGGACGAGTTGTCGCAGGTCAGGGCGATGCTCATGTCGGCAGGCTGGGATGTCACCATGAGGGTGACAGGCAAGCCGGGCGACGCGACGACCCTGGCCTACACCGGTACTACAGAAGGGGTGGACATGATCCTGGTTGCTGGAGGCGACGGCACCATCGGCCAGGTGGTCGATGGCGTTGTTTCTGCTCCAGGAGAGACTGCATCTAAGCCCATGCTCGGCATCCTCCCCATGGGCACCGGAAATGTTCTGGCGAAAGACCTGGGTTACCCCATACCGAATCCATTGCACCCTTTTGTTTTCAGGGAAGCAATCCAGAAGATCCTGCATGGGTCAGTCTATCTGGTGGATGTGGGGAGGGCAAACGGCAGGCATTTCCTTTCCTGGTGCGGGGTCGGATTCGATGCAAAGGTAACCCAGGAAGTGGAGTCCCGGCCGGAACAGAAAAAGCTCCTGGGGAAAGCAGCTTTTGTCATTGCCGGAATGATGATCCTCAACACCTACGTAGGGCACAAAGCCACGGTCCTCGTGGATGGAGAGACGGTCACGAAACGGGTCATCATGGTCCTGGTAAGCAACATCCAGCTCTACGCTCGGTTCGTCAGGATAGCCCAGGATGCCAAGTTGGACGACGGCCTGTTGGACATTTACCTGTTCGAGGGAGAGAGTGGCCTATCTGTGATAAGGCATGGGATATCACTGGTCTTCCGGCCGTCTCCTCCATTCAAGCCTCCCTCAATGCTTAAATTCAGGGGAAAGCACATCGAAATCTTGAGCAAAGAGCCGATCCCGGTACATCTGGACGCTGAGCCCTACGGCAACACCCCGTTGACCGTAAATGTGGTGCCCAGAGCGCTCCGTCTGATCATACCGCAGGTGTCCGAGAGGCTTTTTGTCAACGGAAAGGGGCAACAGCGGGGATCATCGGTATGATCCCACCGACGCGGAATCGAAAATGCAGAATACCCCGATAGAAGCGTTCACTGTCTCCGAAGTATCCGGTTACATCGAGGAAATATTCCGGACAGACCCATTGCTGGTCGACATATGGGTCACGGGAGAGGTTTCCAATTTTGTCCAGGCGTCCTCTGGCCATTGTTATTTCACTCTCAAAGATCCTGGTGCCGCCCTGAAATGCGTCATGTGGCGATCCAGCGCTGCCCTGATCGGGGCTCTGCCGCAAGATGGAGATCACATCCTGGCCCATGGGTACATCGGTGTTTACAAACTCCGTGGCGACTACCAGCTCTACGTGGATTACATGCAGCCGGAAGGCGCCGGTGCTCTCTACCAGGAATTCCTTCGAATCAGATCCAGGCTGGAAGCGGAGGGACTTTTCGCCAAAGAGCGAAAACGTCCTGTGCCTCCGTTCCCCCGACGCTTGGGCGTGATTACTTCCTCGACCGGCGCCGCTCTGCGGGATATACTCCGCATCCTGAGTGAGAAATACCCCATGGTGGAGGTTCTGCTCGCTCCGACAATCGTCCAGGGCAAAGAAGCGCCTCTGTCTATCCTGCGCTCGCTGGAGATGCTTAACTCCATCGACGATCTGGACGCCATCATTCTCGCCCGCGGCGGCGGATCCATCGAAGACCTTTGGGCGTTCAACGACGAGCGAGTAGCGCGGGCTGTAGCCGGGTCCAGGCACCCAGTGATAACCGGCGTAGGGCACGAGACCGATTTCACTATCGTGGATTTTGTCTCCGACCTGCGCGCTCCGACCCCTACCGGAGCGGCCGCGGCAGCCGTGCCGGATAGGGACGACTTGCGACGCAGAATTATGGAGGTTTGGCGCGGGATGCGCGTTGCTGTGGGGAACCGGATCGAGGGAAACCGCCGGAAAGTGCAGCAGATGCAGAGCTCCGTGCTATCTCGCTCTCCCCGGAGGGCAATATCATACCAGCGCCAAATGGTAGACGAGTTGGACGAGAGACTTCTCCTGGCCGCAAGGCGCTATCTGGAACTCGAACGTGGGAAAGTGACAGGGATATCTGGGCGCCTGAGGGCTCTCGACCCCACCGCCGTGCTGCGGCGAGGATATGCCATAGTCAGGGACGCGGAATCGAGCCAGGTGATATCCAGGGTGGCGGATGCAGTCCGCAGCCGTCGGCTGGAAGTCCAGGTTAGCGATGGCACTTTTGGCGCGGAGGTGACCTCCCGGGACTGACCTCCCGTTGCCTTGGAATAGATGCTTGATTGAGGAGTGAGAATGTTCAGTGTGGAGGAGTTGTTCAGAAAAGAGATCACATCTCTAAAGCCGTACAAGCCGATATTCCCGTTCGAGGTGTTGGCAGAGAGATTGGGACGCCCGCCAGAGGAGATAGTCAAACTGGACGCCAACGAAAATCCTTATGGTCCATCGCCGAAAGTCCTGGAGGCCCTTGCGCATTACCCGTACTACTACACTTACCCCGACCCTCAGGCGACACGACTTCGTGAGGCGTTGTCCGGGTACGTGGGAGTGCCCATGGAACACATCTTTGTCGGGAACGGTGCCGACGAAATCATCACCCTTGTCTCTCGGCTTTTCCTGAATCCAAGCGATGCTATCGTGATCCTGCCGCCCACTTTCGGGATGTACGAATTCAACGCTGCTCTGCAGGGGGCGCGAGTAATTAGCGTGCCTCGTCCCCTGGACACTTTCTCTGTGGATGTGGGTGCCGTCGTCGAAGCCGTGGAGAACACATCTCCCACACCCAAGCTCCTGTTTCTCGTAACACCGAACAATCCCGATGGCGGCATTTCTCCTCCGGAGGTGGTGGAGCGTTTGCTAGAGCTGCCCCTGGTGGTCGTCGTGGACGAAGCATATAACGAGTTCAGCGGTGAACCATCCTTCGCCAGACGTGTGCTGGAGCGGGAAAACCTGGTGGTGGTCAGGACGTTCAGCAAATGGGCGGGGTTGGCTGGCCTACGCCTGGGGTATGGCATTTTCCCGGAAGTTATGACACAGGTGTTGTGGCGGATGAAGGAGCCATACAACGTGAACGCGGCGGCGATGGCTGCTGGCCTGGCGGCACTGGAAGACGTGAATTATGCCCGGAGGATGATTTCGGCGATCGTGGCGGAACGAGATCGGCTGTTCGACGAGTTGGGGCGCATCCCTGGGCTGCATCCATTCCCCAGTCGGGCGAATTTCATCCTGTGCCATGTGACGGGGATGGAGGCACACCGCCTGCGGGATACCCTGGTAGCCGAGGGGATAGTCATCAGGTACTACGACGAGCCCGATCTGGAAGACTACATCAGGGTTACCGTTGGCAGGCCGGAGCAGAACGACCGGCTGCTGAGTGCCTTGTGGCGGGCGCTTGGATGAGCTGCTGCGTACGGCAGATTTCTGGCGGCGGATGCCCGCTGGATGCGTCATGATGGCCCCGATATCAACCAGTGGCGTGTCAAACCGAGCGTTGTGGGCACGGTTTCCGACCGCATTCTACCCGAGAGGTGGTACGCCACCACCCACTGAAATGATTTGGCAGCGCTCAAAACTGTCGGGTGGATCCCGTCTCCTCCTGGCATCGGGAACGGCTCAAGGGTGCCATCCCGACGCGACTCGCGGATTGTCCACGGTGCAGTTTTGCCCGTGGCCGGGGTAATGGGTGAGGGCAAAAAGGCTTTCTGCGCTTCCTTGCAAGGCAAGCTCATCCCACTACTTTTGATCGCCACCAATTCATTCGGTGCTGCAAATCCGACACAACCCCATTGTCGGGTTCAATGGTGGGTGCAGCGCGATATCGTAAGCGGCGAAATGGCGGCTCACACAGCGCAGATGTCTTCGAGCAAGAAATCCGGCATTGTCAGAATAATTTGTTAAACTGCAAGAGTGGTTCAGAGGCGCGAAGACTGGATAATGTATATCCCATGGAACACCAGAGCAACCTCCTGACAAGGGAATTCTACGCCCGCCCGACCATGGAAGTAGCGCGTGATCTGCTGGGGCGCATCCTGGTCAGGGTTTATCACGGAAAACGGCTCAGCGGGCGCATCGTGGAGACAGAGGCATATCTGGGGGCGAACGATCCGGCGTCCCACGCGTATCGGGGGCTGTCGCCAAGAAACCGAGTCATGTTCGGGCCGCCGGGTTTCGCCTATGTTTATTTCATCTATGGGATGCACTATTGTCTGAACATCGTCACGGAATCCAATGGAGTGGCAGGTGCTGTCCTGATCCGTGCCCTCGAGCCTCTGGAAGGGATCGAGGTTATGCAGGAACTGCGGGGTGGGCGGCCCGTGGAAGAGCTGACCAATGGCCCTGCCAAGCTGACTCAGGCGCTAGCGCTGGACATCTCGTGGAATGGTACAGACCTGTGCGCCAGTCCTGACCTCTTTCTGGAAGAAGGGATGCCAATCCCGGATGAGATGGTGATGACTGCTCCGAGAATCGGCCTGTCGCAGGGGGCCACCAAAGATGCGCCGTGGCGTTTCGTGGTGGCAGGCAATCCTTCTGTCTCGCATCCTCCATGGAAAGAAAAGGGGCCTTCAAAACGAATCGAAGGGCTATGACCGTCCCTGGAGCTTTTTCGGAGCGTCTGAAGTCTGGCACGACTCATCGCTTGGGGTCGATGGACATCGAACGTGCTTCAATGAGAGTCCTGGGGCCCGTGGGGGCCCCAGGATTTGGTTCGAAATCTCAAAAGGAGCATCTTAGCCCAGGAACTCGAGGATCACCTGGTTGAAGGCCTCCGGGGAATCTGCATTGACGACGTGACCTCCTCCCTGGATGACCACCTGACGCGCGCCTGGTATCCGCTCCACCAACGGCTGCTGGTTCTCTGGAGGTATGTTCGTGTCCTCGCTCCCGGTGATCACCAGGGTTGGAACCTGCAGAGTGGGCAGGAGGTCCACTACATTGAACTGCCCCAACGCCTTCATGGCGCCCCTGTACGCCCGCGGGTCTGCCTGAACGACCTGGCGGATCAGGTCCTGGCGCAGGCTTTCCTGCTCTGGTTTCGGGAAGATTCGCCTGGCGACCACCCCGGCCTGGGCGCGAACACCGAGGGTGTAGGTCATGATCAAACGGATGACAAAATAGAGACGTCCGCGTATCCCCTTCGGTTGGAGTCTGGCAAAAGTACTGACCAGCACGAGCTTGCGCACCACGTCTGGCCTGCTCAGAGCCAGTTGCAAAGCGATTGTACCTCCCATGGATATCCCTATCACATGGGCTGGGCCGGTGCCCAGCTTTTCCAGTAGCGCTGCCATGTCCTCGGCAAAGACAGCGATGGTCAGTTTGCCGCCAGGGTATGACGACTGACCGAACCCCCTGGCAGAGGGGGCAATAGGGCGCATCCCCGCCTCGATCAACGGAGGAAACTGAAGCTTCCACGATTCGCCAGTCGCCCCAAGCCAATGAAGCAGCAATACTGCCGGACTTCCAGAAGGATTCGGATCCAGATAATGAATCCCTACGCCAGTGGAAAGGTCTGCAAATGGCATTTCTTATCCCTCCCGCAAGACCGCGAGTACGTCTTCCTCTGGCACCTCGCGCACGAATGGGTCTCCTACCTGGTGCAGGAGCACGAACCGGAGCTTGCCGCCTTTCCGCTTCTTGTCCGACTGCATGGCGGCGTACACGTCTTCCGGGGGGTAGTC
>WFSD01000088.1 GCA_015486235.1 Anaerolineae bacterium | reverse complement strand
GGCGGCCTTGGTGCTTTCGTGGTTCAGATCATCAGCATCCATAAGGGCAGAAAACACGGAAGCGTCTACGAAGATGTCCATTCGCCATATGCCTCTGCCAGGTATTCATCGTGCCTTTCGGAAACATCTGATTTACCGGAGTGGAACTGCCCGACGGTAGCCAGCGCTCGTTTGCGACGCTCTTCCGTAGAAATCTTGCCGTGCATCTGCAACCAATAATCCACTGCCCACTGGATCAACTCCGCTATCGAGACATGTTCCTGCGCGGCCAGCTCTCGCAGCGCCAGGGACTGCTCTTCAGTCAGTCGAACCTGTGTGCGAACTTGCCGTTTTCCCGAACCAATTCGCGATTTGCTATCAGCCATCTGTCTCCCTCCCGGCCGGTTTCTTCGAGTTGATTGTACCACAGTGTTCCGCCAGGGCAAGGCAACGGATGGCGCGATTGTAGGCTATCGCGCCCCCTCGATCAACTCCTGGTACAACGCTTCCACGTCCCGAACCATCCGCTCCTGGGTGAAAAGCTGCTCAACCCGCTCCCTGGCGGCCTTGCCCATCTCGACCCGGACATTCTGGTCTCGCAGCGATTCTATTGCCTTTGCCAGCGCCTCTGGATCGTGCGGCGGTACCACAAGCCCGGTCACGCCGTCCTGCACGACCCACGACGTGCCGGTGCCGACTTCGGTGGTCACGCACGGCAGCCCCGACGCCATCCCTTCCAGGAGCACGGTGCCGAACGCCTCGGCGCGGGCGTTGGCCGGGAGCACGAAAAGATTCGCCCGGCGGTAGATCTCCGGCAGTTCCTCGTCACCGACTTCGCCCAGGAACTCAACTCGGTTGGCGATTCGTAGCTCTTGCGCCATCGCCCGTAGCGGCCCCAGCATCGGCCCAATGCCGACCACACGGAGTCGTGCATCCGGGAGACTGCGCATCGCCCGCAGCAAATCGTCCAGCCCTTTGTAGTACCGCAGCCTGCCGACGAAAAGAAGCGTGAACGGGCCGTCGTAAGGTTCCGGAGGCGGCGTGAACCGGCGATGATCGACCCCCAGCGGCACCACGACACATTTCTCCCTCACCTGCGACAGCCACGGCGACGTCTCGATGTACCGGGGGCTGGTGGCGATAATGCGGTCGGCCTTCCGAAGGACGCGACGAAGGATCGGGCCGTAGAACCGCATGATGGCTTTCTGGCGCACCACGTCCGAGTGGTAGGTGATGACGATCTTCGATCTGCGCTTCAGGAGCCAGGCGCTCGCCTCGCCCAGCGGATACGGCGAATGGACGTGAACGATGTCGGCGTCCGCCCTCGCCAGCGCCAGCGGTTGGCGACAGCTCAACGGCATGGATGCAACGGTGGCAAGCCGCCCCGCCTTTACCACGCGCACGCCGTTGATTTCTTCGATGTGCGTCCTGAGGCTTGGGTCGCAGACCAGGACGGTTACATCGTGCCCGGCCCGCGCTTGCGCCTCCGCCAGAACTCTGACGTGGTTCTCGATCCCGCCGAGGACGGGGAAGTAGTCTTTGTAGAGATGGAGAATCCTCACAGCACGCTCCTGTACACTTCCAACGTTCTCTCCGCCGTCCGATTCCAGGAAAATTCTCCGGCCCGTTCCAGCCCCCGCTCCCGCAGTGTCACCCGCAATTCGGCATCCGACAGCAGGCGGCGCAGCGCTTCGGAGATGGAATCTACACTTTCCGGGTCGAGGTACAAAGCAGCGTCCCCGGCCACCTCCGGCAGCGACGAAATGTTGGAGCACGCCACGGGCGCGCCGCATGCCATCGCCTCCAGCACCGGCAGGCCGAAGCCTTCGTACAGGCTTGGGAAGACGAAAGCCTCTGCTGCGGAGTAGAGAGCCAGGAGGTCGTCTTCCGGCACGGGACCGAGCCAAATCACGGGAACTCCGAGCTTTTCCGCTGCCACTTTCGGCTCCGGGAACTGGGAAATCCACGCTCCGGCTATGACCATAGCAACGTCCTTAGGCTTGACCTTCGCCCACGCCTCCACGAGCCTGCCCAGGTTCTTGTGCGGTTTGTTGCTTCCCAGGTAGAGGAAGAATCGATCCGGCAGACCGTACTTGCGCTGGAGAGCTTCCACTTCCTCCGGCGGCCGCGGGCTGAATCGGTCTGAAGCTGCCAGGGGTATTGCAGTGATCCGATCCAGCGGCACGCCGAAAAAGTGCACGTAGTCCTGCTTCGTTGCCTCGGAAATGGCGATGACATGTTCGCTGGCGTGCAGCGCAAGCTTCGTCGTGAGGCGAAACAAGAGTCTGGCGCGGGCGGTGCTGTGCTCTGGAAACCGCAGGGGGATCACGTCGTACACGGTGAGTACCGTCGGCACGCCGGGGAAGTACGGCATCAGGTAGTAGGCGCTGTGGTATAGGTCGGCTTTCAGCCAGCGTAAGAGCCAAGGCACTTTCCACTGCTGGGCGAGAGAGAACGGGGATGATTCGACATCTACGGCTCCCTCCCATCCTGTAGGGTATTTCGATGATTCGATCAAGAAGAGTTGCTCGTCCGGTGCGAGGACGCCGGCCATAGCGTGCACAAGCGATTCGACGTACCGGCCGATGCCGGGGAAGTGGGGCGTGGCAGTGCGGGCATCAAAGACGGAAACGAACACTAAGCCTCCTAAAATCTGCTCTGATTAAATGTGTTCACGGTGACGAAAGTATGTTTCGTTGCTCTTTGTGCAATCTTAAGCAGTAGACAGGTCCACAGCGCACAATGTCAAAGTATTTCTGGATTCCTTTGAGATCATAGTAACGATATGTATCTGCCAGAAAAAGATTTGACCTGTTTTTGTAGCGCAGAATAAGAGGAACTTGGGCAGACACGCCCGGCAATTTGACCAGCTCAACATCTGGTCTCTTCTTTTCCACAACTTGAAGATAATTCAATACAGCCCATATACTGTAATCCGCAAAGAGAGTACTCCTGGCCGGTAGGTAAGAGAAAACTTCTTCACCAAATTTTCGGGCACCAGTTTCGTTAAATTTCCAAGGAGAAAGAGCATAGGTAAAATTATTGCGCCCTGGTAATGGACGGAAATCTGGCACATCTCGCCAAAAAGCTTTAGCCGCGATAGGCGCCATGGCGTACAGCAGCACAGGAAGAGCTAATGTTGCTACAACCAATGCCCCCTGTCGCGAAGTAGCGTTGGCGAGCCATCGTTTCCAGACAAAGTGAAAACCGTAAGCGATAGCAAGAGCATATATCGTGTAAGCTTGGAGGTAATAGTGTAAGTTCCAAACGTAAACCCCTCCTGCATTCGGGTCCGCTGCGGATAACACAAAGGCTACATCACCTAGAATCGTGAGCACGATCAGGTAAGCAGATGTCCTGTCTTTACGCCATAATGCATACAGACCCACGAGTCCTACAAAGGCTGTTACGGGAAATTGGTACAGGCCTAGTCCTAAGCCCCAAGCGATGCCTTTCAAGAAAGCGTGAGGGTGGATGAGAACGTAGAAGAAGCCCTTAACGAACCCCAGAGCCTTCCCTCCTGCATCTCCAGTCGCCCCTACTTTTGAAATGAGGAAGATGTAAGGGGCAAACCCCAAAACAAAAGCAAATACTGCCAGAATTGAATGACGGACGGCAATAGGTAAGGAATGCCTGCGGAGGACAAGGAGGGCGTAGATAGCAAAACCCGCAGCTGCGGTAGCCATAACCAAGTGATTCAGGAAGCTCAAGCCGTACAGAAATGCGGCCAGGTACAGGTAACCCGCTTCACCTTCATCTTTCCAGAGTAACAAGAGGTACACGCAGATTGCCAAAAACATTGCGTTCAATGAGTACACTTTGGGCATAACGGCATAAGTCCAGAAAGTGTGGGATACGGCCAGGGCTCCCGTTCCCAGTATAGCGGCTGAGATAGACCGAGTTAGACGCCGGGCAGAGAGAAATACAAACACCAGAGCTATGGCCGCAAAGACCGCTGAGGCAAAATTCGCTCGCCAGGCCACGCTCCTAATCGGCATCTTGGTGAATGGATGTGCCAAGACAACCCAAAGGGGATGCCAAAAGACCACTGTCCCAGATCGAATGTCACCTACTTGACCTAAGAAGGCCATGGTCTGGAACGTAGCAAAGTCCCCTCCGCCCCATAGCAATCCTGGCGCCAGTGTAAAAGTGTAGAGTATCATGGCTGCGATGAAAACCACTGGTACTAGTAGGTAACGTAATTTTCTGTCGTATATGTTTGTCTGTAACACCCTTGTCCTGACGTCCGGTTCTTGCACAAGTCACCTGCCATTTTGATGTAATGGATGTTCCAGCACCCTGCAAACCCTCCGGCGATTGAAGCACCACACGCTGCCCGGTTCCAACTGATCTTTCAAGGACTCCGGAAGCGACCTCACGTGCCGGCCGATGCCGGGGAAGTGGGGCGTGGCGGTGCGGGCATCAAATGCGAATATCTTCATTTCACCACTTCCTCGAAGATAGATTCCACTTCGGATACTGTACGGGAGATATCGAAAAGTCTCTCCGCGTACAATCTTCCAGCCTTACCTATCTTCTTTCGTTTGGGAGTATTCTCCAGCAGGGCAAGGGCGGCTTCAGCCATCGCCGACTCGTCGCCCGGC